>NZ_JBFRER010000043.1:0-54111 GCF_052114405.1 Streptomyces sp. M-16
GCCGGGAGCGGCCGCGGGCGCGGCCGCCCCGGCCGCCGCCGGCGGGCGGCCGCCCCGGTCAGGACGGCGAGCAACGGTACGCACCACACCCACAGGTGCGGCCGGTCCAGCAGCAGGGCCCGCCCGGCCGCCGACAGGTGGCGGGCCCAGAAGTCGGCGGAGGCCTGCGGGAGGACCAGCAGGCCGAGCAGCGCGGTCCCGGCGAAGCCGGCCAGCGCGGTCAGCCCGGCCCGGACGCGGCCGGTGAGCAGCAGGTACGGGATGAAGACCGCCGGGGTCAGGGTGATCCCGGCGGCGGTGCCCAGCGCGAAGCCCTTGCCGAGCGCGGCGCGCGGCCGGCCCAGGTCCCAGACGGCGAGGCAGGCGAGCGCCAGGTTGATCTGGCCGGGCAGCGGGCTCTGGAACAGCGGCTCCAGCCACAGACCGGCGATGGTGGCGGCGAGGACGGCGCCCGGCCGGGCCCGCAGGCCGGCGAGGCGGCAGGAGAGCAGGACCAGCAGGGCGAGAAGGCAGCCGTTCCCGAGGACGAGGACGGCCTTGAGCACCCCGGCGGGCAGCCAGGCGGCGGGCGTGAACAGGATCGTCGCGAACGGCGGATAAGCGGCGGGCGGACGCCATTCGGCCCCGGAGAAGCCGTACAGCAGGGCGTCGGCGGTCGGGATGCGCAGGACCACGCACAGCACGCCCAGCGCGAGCAGCGAGCCCGTGACCAGCACACCGACCAGGGGCGACGGCGAGCGGGCGGAATCGGAGCTGCGGGTCACGCGCGTGACCCTAGTGGATCAGCGCGGAGGTGCCGCCGGTATCAGGCCATCGCGGGCCGACCGGTCAGCGGCGTATGACGCCGGCGTCCTCGGAGTACTCGCCCAGGACGACGACGCTCACGGCGGTCGTGGCGAAGACCTTCGCGGCGCGCAGCACGTCGCCGAACAGGTGACGGTGCCGGGATTCGGAGGTGGCGGTCGCGCCGCTCGGGCGGCCGCCCTGAAGTGGGGTGAAGGTTGCGGTGCTCATGTATCCATGGTGCGCCTGTGCCGCCCGCTCCACATCGCCCTGCGGGCGGAACCGCACGGGCCCCGGCGTCCTCCTCACGGCCCATGCCGCCCTCTAGTGGCACCCCCGAGGTCTGACACTCCCCCGTATGACACCCGTACGGAGGTCCTGCCCCCACGGGACCTCGGACCCGGTAATCCGTTCGCGCCGGCCTGCCGCGCTGACTACAATCGCCGCTCTTGCCGCCTCCCGCCGCCGTACCGGGGAGAGCCACCCGCCGGACGGCAACCGGCGGGCTTCTGTTGCCGCACAGCTGGAGGCAGTCCCGTGCCCGCGCACGCCCCTGAAACCACCCCCGACGCCACGGCCGACCCGCTCGGCCGGGAACGCGGCCACCTGAGCGCCTCGCGCGCCGCCCTGCGCGCCATGCGCGAGGACGTGGAGGCCCTCGACATCCGCGACGTCACCGCGAACTGGGTCAACGCCATCGTCCTCCAGGCGCAGATCGACGACCGCATCAAGGCCCTCGCCGACCTCACCCACACCCCGCTCTTCTTCGGCCGCCTCGACTACCTGCACGCCCCGGGCGCGGACCTGGCCGAGGGCGCGGAGGGCGAACAGTTCTACATCGGCCGCCGCCACGTCCACGACGCCGACGGCGACCCGATGGTCATCGACTGGCGCGCGCCCGTCTCGCAGCCCTTCTACCGCGCCTCGAAGAAGGACCCGCAGGACATCGCGCTGCGCCGCCGCTTCGGCTACACCGGCGGCGAGCTCACCGCGTACGAGGACGAGCACCTGTCCGACCCGGCCGAGGCGGCCGCCGTCAGCAAGCTCCTCCAGCAGGAGATCGAGCGCCCGCGCGTCGGCCCCATGCGCGACATCGTCGCGACGATCCAGCCCGAACAGGACGAGATCGTCCGCTCCGGCCTGTCCGGATCGGTCTGCGTCCAGGGCGGCCCGGGCACCGGAAAGACGGCCGTCGGCCTGCACCGCGTCGCCTACCTCCTCTACGCCCACCGCGAGCGGCTGGCCCGGACCGGCACCCTCGTCATCGGGCCGAACCGTTCCTTCCTGCACTACATCGAGCAGGTCCTGCCCGCCCTGGGCGAACTGGAGGTGAAGCAGGCCACCGTCGACGACCTCGTCGCCCGCGAGGGCCTGGAGGTACGCGGCACCGACACCGCCCAAACCGCCGTGGTCAAGGGCGACGCCCGGATGGCGACGGTCCTGCGCCGCGCGGTCCGCTCCCACGTCACCGAGCCGGCCGAACCCCTCATGGTGGTCCGCGGCTCGCGCCGCTGGCGCGTCCCGGCGTACGAACTCGCCGAGATCGTCTCCGAACTCCAGGACCGCGACATCCGCTACGGGGCGGCCCGCGACGCCCTCCCGCAGCGGATCGCCCACGCGGTCCTCGTCCGCATGGAACAGGCGGGCGAGGCCCCCGACGACCGGGTGCAGGACGCGGTGGCCCGCAACGCGGCGGTGAAGGCGGCCGTCAAGGCGGTCTGGCCGCTGGTGGAACCGGCGAAGCTGGTGCTGCGCCTCCTGTCGGACCCGGAGTTCCTGGCCGCACACGCCGACGGGATCCTCACCGAGGACGAACAGAAGCTCCTGCTGTGGCCGAAGCCGTTCCGCAGCGTGCGGTCGGCGAAGTGGTCGGCGGCGGACCTCGTCCTCATCGACGAGGCCTTTGACCTGGTGGAACGCACCCACTCCCTGGGCCACGTGGTCCTCGACGAGGCCCAGGACCTGTCCCCGATGCAGTACCGGGCCGTCGGACGCCGCTGCACGACCGGCTCCGCGACCGTCCTCGGCGACCTCGCCCAGGGCACCACCCCGTGGGCCACCCGCAGCTGGGACGAGGCCCTCACCCACCTCGGCAAGCCGGAAGCGGCGGTGGAGGAGCTCACGGCGGGCTTCCGCGTGCCGCGCGAGGTGATCGCGTACGCGTCACGGCTGCTGCCCTCCATCTCGCCGGGCCTGGCCCCGGTGTCCTCGGTCCGCGAGACCCCGGGGTCCCTGGTGGTCTCCGAGACGGCGGACCTGACCGCGGACGTCGTGACGGCCTGCCGGGACTCCCTCGCGCACGAGGGCTCCATCGGCCTGATCGCGGCGGACGCGCGGATCCCCGTACTGGCGGAAGCGCTGCTGGCGGCGGGGCTGCCGTACCTGTCTCCCGGCGAGGAGACGACGGCGCAGTCGCGGCTGACGCTGGTACCGGCCTCGCTGGCCAAGGGCCTGGAGTACGACTACGTCGTCCTCGACGAGCCCGCCGCCATCGTCTCCGGCGAACCGGACGAACGCACCGGCCTGCGGCGCCTCTACGTCTGCCTCACCCGCGCGGTCTCGGGCCTCACAGCCCTCCACACGGCCCCCCTCCCCCCACCCCTGACCCCCTGACCCCCAGCCCCCGGCGCCTCAACCGCCGACGAGGCCGGCTTTGCCGGGCCACGAAGCAGCCGGGGGCGGGGACGGGGTGGGGTGTTGGCCGGGACGTAAAACGTGATGTGTTGGCGCGAGGTACCCAGCCGCCAACGCAGCCCCGGACAGGGCGCCATAAATCATGCAGTCCCGGACGACACCCCACCCCGGCACCGACCCCGGCCACCCCGCAGCCCCCGGCCACGGCAACGGCGTCCCCGACCCCGCCCGGTCACGGCAAAGGCCCGGCCAGGGCAACGGCCACCCCCACCCCGCCCGGCCAGGGCAACGGCTAGCCCACCGCCTCCCGCCACCGCGCCACCGCCGCCGCCGAGACCGGATGGTCCCAGCCCGACGGCCGCGCCGCGCCACCGATGTGGAAGGCGTCGACGCCCGCCTCGCGCAGCACCGGCACGTGACCGAGGCCCAGCCCCCCACCGACCAGCATCCGCGCCCCGTACCCCGGCTCACCCGCCCGCGCGGCCTCCGCCAGCAGCACGGGCAGCCCCTCCGAGACCCCGGCCGCCGACCCCGCCGTCAGGTAGGTGTCGAGCCCCGGCAGGTCGGCGAGCGCCTTGCGCAGCTGGTCGCGGTCCGCGGCCCGGTCGATGGCCCGGTGGAAGGTCCAGCGGCAGCCGTCCAGCTCCGCCACGACCGCCTCGACCGCCGCCAGGTCCGCGCCGCCGTCCGGGTTCAGGAACCCGAGGACGAACTCCGTCGCCCCCTCCGCCCGCATCCCCCGCGCCGCCTCCACCAGCCGGGAGACATCGCCGGCCGCGAACCCGTCGGCCTTGCGGAGCATCACGCGCAGCGGGATGTCGACCGCCGAGCGGATCGCCGCGAAGGTCTCGCGCGACGGCGTGAGCCCGTCGGCGGCCATATCGGTGATCACTTCGAGTCGGTCCGCCCCACCGGCCTGCGCGGCGACCGCGTCCTGCGCGTCGAGGGCGATCACCTCCAGGAGCGCACGGTTGCTCATTCGATGCCGTCCTTTGTTCCGGTTGTCCGGATAGGGAAAATAGGTCTAGTCCAATATCCAGGGTACGGGCCCACCACCGCACTCCACCAGCGCTATCGCGCCACCCCCACAATGTGCGCATGAACGCAGCCACCCCGCACAGCGGTGCCACCGCCGACACCGCCGCCCTGCGCGCCCGCTGGCGGGCCACCGCCACCGCCGCCGGAGCCGCCCACGACCCCGGCCCCTACGCCGACCGCCTCCTCGCCGCCTGGGCGGAGCCGCACCGCCGGTACCACACCACCGCGCACCTGGCCCACGTACTGGACCGCGTCGACGTACTCGCCCCGCACGCCGCCGACCCCAGCGCCGTGGAGCTCGCCGCCTGGTTCCACGACGCCGTCTACCGCCCCGACCGCTCCGAGAACGAGGAACGCAGCGCCGCCCTCGCCGAGCGCGCCCTCGTGGAACTCGGCGTGGACCCAGCCCGCACCGCCGAGGTCGCCCGCCTGGTCCGGCTCACCGTCACCCACGACCCCGCCCCCGGCGACAGCGACGGCGAGGTCCTCTGCGACGCCGACCTCGCCGTCCTCGCCGGTGCACCGCAGGCCTACGCCGCGTACGCCGCCGCCGTCCGCGAGGAGTACGCGTTCGTCCCCGACGAGGCCTTCCGCACCGGCCGCGCCGCCGTCCTGCGCCAGCTGCTCGCCCTCCCCCGCCTCTTCCGCACCCCCCACGGCGCAGAGCACTGGGAGGCCCCGGCCCGCGACAACCTCACGGCGGAACTCCGGCAGCTCACCTGACCCGACCGGGCCCCCGGCGCCTCCTCCGACCTGACACACTCCGCCCCGCCGGGAATGCGCCCTCCGCCCCGCCGGTTCGTGAAGGACATGCCCGCAGCCCCCGTACGCCCCCGCATGCCCGTTGCCGTCTACATCCTCGGCCTGTCCGTCTTCGCACTCGGGACCAGCGAGTTCATGCTGTCCGGGCTGCTGCCGCCCATCGCCGAGGACATGGACGTCACGATCCCGCAGGCGGGCCTGCTGATCTCCGCCTTCGCGATCGGCATGGTCGTCGGGGCCCCGCTGCTGGCCGTCGCCACCCTCCGTCTGCCGCGCCGCACCACCCTCGTCGCCCTCATCAGCCTCTTCGGCCTCGGGCAGGTCGCGGGCGCGCTGGCCCCCACGTACGGGCTGCTCTTCGCCTCCCGCGTGGTCTCCGCCCTCGCCTGCGCCGGGTTCTGGGCCGTCGGCGCGGCCGTCGCCATCGCCATGGTGGACCGGGACCAGCGGGCACGCGCCATGTCCGTCATGATCGGCGGACTCTCCATCGCCAACGTCCTCGGCGTCCCGGCCGGCGCCTTCCTCGGCGAGCGGTTCGGCTGGCGGGCCGCGTTCTGGTCGGTCGGAGCGGCCTCCGCCCTCGCCCTCGCCGGCATCCTGGCCCTGATCCCGAAGATCCCGCTGCCCGCCGAGAAGCCCCGCCTCGGCCGCGAGCTGCGCATCTACCGCGACCGCCAGGTGTGGCTGTCCATCGGCATCACCGCGCTGGCCGCCGGCGGCGTCTTCTGCGCCTTCAGCTACCTGTCGCCCCTGCTCACGGACGTGGCCGGGCTGGACGCGGCGTGGGTGCCGTGGATCCTCGGCCTCTTCGGCGTCGGCGCGCTCGTGGGCACCACCATCGGCGGGCGGATCGCCGACGCGCACCTGTTCGGGGTGATGATCTGGGGCATCACCGCCTCCACGGTCTTCCTCGCGGCGCTCACGGTCCTGGCCCCCAGCGCGGCGGCCGCGATCGCCCTGTCCTTCCTGCTGGGCGTCTCGGCGTTCTTCACCGCCCCCGCCCTCAACGCCCGCATGTTCAACGTCGCGGGCGCCGCCCCGACCCTCGCCGGAGCCACCACCACCGCGGCGTTCAACCTCGGCAACACCGGGGGCCCCTGGCTCGGCGGCACCGTCATCGACGCCGGACACGGCTTCGCGAGCCCCGCCTGGGCGGGCGCCGCCATGACCCTCGCCGCGATCGCCCTCACCGTGATCGCCCTGCGCCTGGACCGCCGTACGCCGCCCACCGCCAGCACGGTGATCGCCTCGGGCACCGCCGCCCCGGCCCCCGCGCCCCAGCCGGCCGAGGCCTGACCCACCCCGGCCGCCAAGGCCCGCGGCCCGTACCGGCGCCGGGCCCGGGGCCCGGGGGACCGGCCTCAGGCCGGGCGGCTCTTCGGCCGCCGCAGCCCCGCATCCGTCAGCCGGCGCACCAGCTCCTTGCTGCCGATCTCCACCGCCCCCGCCCCGACCGCGTCCGCGTACCGGTGCGAGGGCACGTCGTAGTGGTCCCGCTCGAAGGCCCGGGGCGGGCACCCGATGCCCGCCGCGAAGGCGTGCAGCTCCTCGTACGAGACGTCGCTGACCAGGTGCGACCACATGCGGCCGTGCCCCGGCCAGACCGGCGGGTCGATGTACACCGTCACGGGCGGCTCACCGGCCCGGATGGAAGACGGGCCCGAGGCCGCCCACCGCCGCCACCCGCACGCCCGCCTCGGAGCACACCCAGTGCGGATCAGGCCCCAGCTCCGGCTCCACGTCCAGCGCGTGCGGCTCCCCGTGCGCGCACACGGGGCACAGCGGCCAGCGTCCGTACTTCTCCAGCAGCGCGTCCTTCACGTCCTGCGCGACGAGTCCGGCAAGGTAGTCGACCCCCTCGGGCCACTGCTCCACCCACCACCGGCGGTGCGTGACCGAGTCCTCGACGAGGGAGACGACGTCGGCATCGGCGACCTCGCCGGCGGCGATGTCGGCGAGAACAAGTGCACGGGCGACATGCAGCGCCTGTTCCAGGGGGGTCGCGTGGTCCATGCGCCCATTGTGGACCCGTACCGGGCCGGTGGCTAAGGCCCTTTCGCCGGGGGTCCGAAGTCCCGGCGCGCCGGGACCCCGTGCACCTTGACGCCCCCAGTCCGCGAAAATAGCTTTCAAGGGTGAGCCAGAGCGCGAAAGAAACCTTCGCCACCGCACCGGCACCCTCACCGGCCACCGATCCGGCCGGTCCGGCCCCCGACGCGGCCCCCGCGCCCACCCCCTCCGCCCTGCGGGCCCGGATCCGCGGGCTCGGAGCGTCCATGACACGGTCCGTGCGGGTCGTCGCCGAAGCCGTCGCCGCCGATCCCGCCGGGTGCTCCCGGCTCACCGTCACCGCCCTCGCCGAACGCACCGGCACCAGCGAGGCCACCGTCGTCCGCACCGCCCGCCTCCTCGGCTACCCCGGCTACCGCGACCTGCGCCTGGCCCTGGCCGCGCTCGCGGGCCGGCAGGAGTCCGACGCGGCCCCCGCCGTCACCGCCGGCATAGCCGTCGACGACCCCCTCTGCGACGTCGTCGCCAAGCTGGCCCACGAAGAGGCGCAGACCCTCGCCGACACCGCCGCCGCACTCGACCTGGCCCAGCTGTCCGCCGCCGTCGACGCCCTCGCGACCGCCCGTCGCATCGACGTCTACGGCGTCGGCGCCTCCGCCCTCGTCGGCCAGGACCTCGCACAGAAGCTGCTGCGCATCGGCCTGATCGCACACGCCCACCACGACCCCCACCTCGCCGTCACCAACTCCGTCCAGCTCCGGCCCGGGGACGTGGCCGTCGCCGTCACCCACTCCGGCGGCACGGGCGACGTCATCGACCCGCTGCGCCACGCCTTCGAACGGGGCGCGACCACCATCGCCGTCACCGGCAGCCCCTCCTCGCCCGTCACCCACTACGCCGACCTCGTCCTGGCCACCTCGGCCGCCCGCGAGAGCCGGCTGCGCCCGGCCGCCATGTCGAGCCGGACCAGCCAGCTCCTCGTCGTCGACTGCCTGTTCGTCGGCGTCGCGCAGCGGACCTACGAGACGGCCGCGCCCGCGCTCGCCGCGTCCTACGAGGCCCTCGCCCCCCGCCACCGCGCCACCGCGCCCCGCACCGCCCGCCAGGAGTCCCGCCCATGACCGCGTACGCCGCCCTCCGCGCCCAGCTCGACACCCTGACCACCGAGGCCTTCCGCCCCGAACTCGCGGACATCGACCGGCTCCCCACCCTGGAGATCGCCCGCGTCATGAACGCCGAGGACGCCACCGTCCCGGCCGCCGTGGCCGGCCGGCTGCCCCAGATCGCCGCCGCCGTCGACGGGATCGCCGCGCGGATGGCCCGTGGCGGGCGCCTCGTCTACGCGGGCGCGGGCACCGCCGGCCGCCTCGGGGTCCTGGACGCCAGCGAGTGCCCGCCCACCTTCAACACCGATCCGGAGCAGGTCGTCGGCCTGATCGCGGGCGGCCCCACCGCGATGGTCAAGGCCGTCGAGGGCGCCGAGGACTCCGCGGAGCTGGCCGCCGCGGACCTCACCGCCCTCGGCCTGACCACCGACGACAGCGTCATCGGCATCTCCGCCTCCGGCCGCACCCCGTACGCGATCGGCGCCGTCGAGTTCGCCCGCTCCCGCGGCGCGCTCACCGTCGGGCTGTCGTGCAACGCCGGCTCCGCCCTCGCCGCGGCCGCCGAGCACGGGATCGAGGTCGTGGTCGGCCCGGAGCTGCTCACCGGATCCACCCGGCTGAAGGCGGGCACCGCGCAGAAGCTCGTCCTGAACCTGATCTCGACCGTCACGATGATCCGCCTCGGCAAGACGTACGGGAACCTCATGGTCGACGTGCGCGCCTCCAACGAGAAGCTGCGCGCCCGCTCCCGCCGCATCGTCACCCTGGCCACCGGCGCGCCCGACGCGGAGATCGAGGCCGCCCTCACCGCCACGGACGGCGAGGTCAAGAACGCCATCCTGGTGATCCTCGGCGGCGTCGACGGCCCGACCGCCGCCGCCCTCCTCGCCGCCTCCGGCGGCCACCTGCGCGCCGCACTCGCCGAGGCCCGCTGAACCCCGCCCGTACCGCTGAACCCCACCCGTACCGCTGCCTCACCCGTACCGATGGACCCCGCCCGCTCCCCCGACGCAAGGCGAACCACCACCATGTCCACTGACAAGAACCGCGCCACAGCCGCCGCGATCCTTCCTCTGGTCGGCGGCCCGGACAACATCACCTCCATCGCCCACTGCATGACCCGCCTGCGCATCGCACTGCGCGACCGTTCGCTCGTCCGGCACGAGGAACTCAAGGCCCTCCCGGCGGTCCTGGGCGTGGTCGAGGACGACACGTACCAGATCGTGCTGGGCCCCGGGACCGTCGCCCGCGTCACCCCCGAGTTCGAGGCCCTGGTGGCCGAGGCCCGCACGCAGGCCGCCCCGGCGCCCGCCCCCGGAACCGCCCCCGCACCCGCCCCGGCACCCGCCGCGGCGCCGCACCCCGCCGTCACCTCGGCCGAACTGGCCGACCGTGGAGCGGCGCTGAAGGACGCCCAGAAGGCCCGCAACGCCACCCCGTTCAAACTGTTCCTGCGCCGCGTCGCGAACATCTTCGTCCCGCTGATCCCCGCCCTCATCGGCTGCGGGATCATCGCGGGCCTGAACGGCATGCTCACCAACCTCGGCTGGCTCCCGGCGCTCGTCCCCGCCCTCGCCGCGATCTCCTCCGGCTTCATGTCCCTGATCGCGGTGTTCGTCGGCCACAACACCGCCAAGGAGTTCGGCGGCACCCCGGTCCTCGGCGGCGCGGCCGCCGCGATCATCGTCTTCCCCGGCGTCGCGAAGATCGACGCCTTCGGCCAGCACCTCTCCCCCGGCCAGGGCGGCGTCCTCGGCGCGCTCGCGGCGGCGCTGCTCGCCGTCCAGGTGGAGAAGTGGTGCCGCACGTGGGTGCCCGAGACCCTGGACGTACTGGTCACCCCCACCCTCACCGTGCTGGTCTCCGGCCTGGTCACCCTCTTCGGCCTGATGTTCCTCGCCGGCGCGGTCTCCACCGCCATCGGTACCTTCGCCACCTGGCTGCTGGCCACCGGCGGCGCCTTCGCCGGGCTCGTACTGGGCGGGCTCTTCCTCCCCCTGGTGATGCTGGGCCTGCACCAGGCCCTGATCCCCATCCACACCACCCTCATCGAGCAGACCGGCTACACGGTGCTCCTGCCCATCCTGGCCATGGCGGGCGCGGGCCAGGTCGGCGCGGCCATCGCCGTCTACTGCCGGCTCCCGCGCAACCGTTCGCTGCGCACCACCATCAAGTCCGCGCTCCCGGCCGGTTTCCTGGGCGTCGGCGAGCCCCTGATCTACGGGGTCTCCCTGCCACTGGGCCGCCCCTTCGTCACCGCCTGCGCGGGCGGCGCGGCGGGCGGGGCCTTCGTGGGCCTCTTCAACCAGCTCGGCATCGGCTTCGGCTCCACCGCGATCGGCCCCTCGGGCTGGGCCCTCTTCCCGCTGCTGGCCGGCAAGGCGGGCATGGGGGCCACCGTCGCCGTCTACGCGGGCGGCCTCGCCGTCGGCTACCTGGTCGGCTTCGCCGCGACCTACTTCTTCGGCTTCACCCGGCAGATGCTGGCCGAGCTCGACACCGACCCGGACCCGGCGGCGGACAGCCCGGCCGCCGGTCCGCGGAAGCAGCCGGTGCCGGCGTAGGGACGGACCGCGGGGCGGCGGCGGTGCCCCGGCGCCCTCGCCGCTGCGGTTGGCGCTGAAGTCGTCGTCCAGAGGCGATCATTCGCCCCTGTCGCCCCGGTCCGCACCCCCGGGCACGGACCTGGAGAATCCACCCGTACGGGCGACCGGGCACCCGATGTGCCGAGGTCACGGGTTCGGGCCCGCGCCGGCTCCGCTCCCCCGGGGCCCCAAGGCCCGCGCCCCGCGCCGCTTTCAGGCCCGGTACACCCGCAGCTGCGAGACCTCGTAGGACATCCGCGTCAGCTCCGGGCCGGGCGCCGGGTGGTACCGCCCGGCCGACACCGACAGGTTCACGATGAGGTACGCGCGCCAGCTGCGCCCCACGCCCCGGCGGTCGGAGAAGACGCGCGCGCCGTTGACCCACCAGACGACCGAGGTCCTGCCGAACTCGACCACCAGGTCGACCCAGGCTCCGGGCCGGACGGCGGGGTCGCGGTAGTAGCGGTGTGCCTCGCGGACGTGGTTGGAGAGTTCGAGCAGGTCGGGGTTGTCGGGGTGGTACTCGAAGACGTCGATCTCCTGGCCGCCGTCGCGCCAGGTCCAGATCGCGGGCCAGGCTCCCGTCTCGGCGGGCAGCCGTACGCGCGCCTCCAGCACGTCGCCGGTGCGGACCATGAACCCCTCGTCACTGCCCTCGGTGGTGAGCAGTCCGGTGTCCCAGTTCCCGTCGGGGCGCAGGGTCGCGAGGAAGGTCCCGCCGCGGCTGTAGGCGGGGTCGGCGACGAGGTGGTCGAGCTTGTTGTCGCCCGGGTTGACCGGGCCGCCGTCTGGATAGGCCCAGGAGCGGCCGGCCACCCACTGGGTGGTCGAGGTGAAGTCGGCGGTGAAGGCGGGGGTACGGCGCGGGGCGAGCCCGGGCAGCCCTCCGCCTCCACCTCCGGGAGCGAGGCGGCGCGTCAGGCGCCGCAGCCATCCGAACGTTTCCGGTTCCATACGGGCGTTGTGCCCGCCCGACGGCGGCTCACGCGGCCGTTCTCACTCAGAGTAATCATATGATTGCGCTGCGGAAAGGAAGGCCCTGATCAGGTCCGGGGACTTCACCCCGCGCTCGCTCTCGACCCCGCTGGAGACGTCCACACCCCAGGCCCGGGTCGCCGCGACGGCCTCCCGGACATTGCCCGGATTCAGCCCGCCGGCCAGCAGCCAACGGCCCTCGGGGGCGACGAAATCCGCAGAACCCCAGTTCCAGGGCTTGCCGGAACCCGGGTCGGGCGCGTCGATCAGCAGCAGGTCCTCCCCGTACTCGCCGCAGCGCTCCACCCGCGCGGCGGTGGCGCGCAGCAGGGTGCGGCCCGGCGCGCGCAGGGCCTCGTAGTGCGCCGGCGGCTCGTCCCCGTGCAGTTGCACGCCGCGTACGCCGCTCTCCTCGGTGAACCGGCGCACCTCCTCGACGGACTGCCCCCGGAACACCCCGACGGTGAGCACCCCGGCGGGCACCCGCGCGGCCAGCTCGCGCGCCGCAGCGGCCCCGATGGTCCGGGGGCTGCCGGGCGCGAACACGAACCCGACGGCATCGGCCCCGGCCTCCACGGCCACGTCGACGTCGCGGGCCGTCTTGAGCCCGCAGATCTTCACGAAGAGATCGCTCATACCCCCAGTCAACCAAAGCCCCCCGATCGGCGGCGCCCCGTCTCGGCACCCGGGCGCGACCGGCCGCGCCCCACCCTTCGCGATCGACACCAGCGGCTTCCGGGCCACCCGGAAACGCCCGAGGGCGGCACCCCCCGCAGGGGGTGCCGCCCTCGTTCGAGAACAGCCGATCAGCCAGGGGCCGATCAGAAGTCCATGTCACCGCCCGGCATGCCGCCGCCCGCGGGGGCACCGGCCTTCTCGGGCTTGTCGGCGATGACGGCCTCGGTCGTCAGGAACAGCGCGGCGATCGACGCGGCGTTCTGCAGCGCGGAGCGCGTGACCTTCGCCGGGTCGATGATGCCCTCGGCGATCATGTCGACGTACTCGCCGGTGGCGGCGTTCAGACCGTGGCCGACGGCCAGGTTGCGCACCTTCTCCACGACGACGCCGCCCTCAAGACCACCGTTGACGGCGATCTGCTTCAGCGGGGCCTCCAGCGCGAGCTTCACGGCGTTGGCGCCGGTCGCCTCGTCACCGGTGAGCTCCAGCTTCTCGAAGACCGAGGAGGCCTGCAGCAGGGCCACGCCACCGCCGGCGACGATGCCCTCCTCGACGGCCGCCTTCGCGTTGCGAACGGCGTCCTCGATGCGGTGCTTGCGCTCCTTGAGCTCGACCTCGGTCGCGGCACCGGCCTTGATGACGGCCACGCCGCCGGCCAGCTTCGCGAGGCGCTCCTGGAGCTTCTCGCGGTCGTAGTCCGAGTCGGAGTTGTCGATCTCGGCGCGGATCTGGTTGACGCGGCCCTGGACCTGGTCGCTGTCACCGGCACCGTCGACGATGGTGGTCTCGTCCTTGGTGATGACGACCTTGCGGGCGCGGCCGAGCAGGTCGAGACCGGCGTTCTCCAGCTTGAGGCCGACCTCCTCGGAGATGACCGTGCCGCCCGTGAGGATGGCGATGTCACCGAGCATGGCCTTGCGGCGGTCGCCGAAGCCCGGGGCCTTGACGGCGACGGACTTGAAGGTGCCGCGGATCTTGTTGACGACCAGGGTCGACAGGGCCTCGCCCTCGACGTCCTCGGCGATGATCAGCAGCGGCTTGCCGGACTGCATGACCTTCTCCAGGAGCGGCAGCAGGTCCTTGACCGAGCCGATCTTGGAGTTGACGATCAGGATGTACGGGTCGTCCAGGGACGCCTCCATACGCTCCATGTCGGTCGCGAAGTAGGCCGAGATGTAGCCCTTGTCGAAGCGCATGCCCTCGGTGAGCTCAAGCTCCAGACCGAAGGTCTGCGACTCCTCGACGGTGATGACGCCTTCCTTGCCGACCTTGTCCATGGCCTCGGCGATGAGCTCGCCGATCTGGGTGTCGGCGGCGGAGATGGAGGCCGTGGAAGCGATCTGCTCCTTGGTCTCGACGTCCTTGGCCTGGGCGAGCAGGGCGGCGGAGACGGCCTCGACGGCCTTCTCGATACCACGCTTGAGGGCCATCGGGTTGGCACCCGCGGCCACGTTGCGCAGACCCTCGCGGACGAGGGCCTGGGCGAGGACGGTGGCGGTGGTCGTACCGTCGCCGGCGACGTCGTCCGTCTTCTTGGCGACTTCCTTGACCAGCTCGGCGCCGATCTTCTCGTACGGGTCCTCGAGCTCGATCTCCTTGGCGATGGAGACACCATCGTTGGTGATCGTGGGGGCGCCCCACTTCTTCTCAAGGACGACGTTGCGACCCTTGGGGCCAAGGGTGACCTTGACGGCGTCGGCGAGCTGGTTCATGCCACGCTCGAGACCGCGCCGGGCCTCCTCGTTGAACGCAATGATCTTGGCCATCTGAAGTGGTCCTCCCGGACAGGGGTGGATTGCTCCGGACCGCGCCCGCGCCCGCGACGGACGGCCTGCGGAGCCGGCGGTTCCTTCCCGCCGGACCCGTCGGGCCTCACCGACCCGGTCCTCGTCTTAGTAGCACTCTCACCTGGAGAGTGCTAACGCCAATGATTAGCACTCGACCCCCGCGAGTGCAAGCGGCTTCGGGCAATGCCGGGCGGCTTCCGGCCTCTCCGGCGGGGCGACGCACGAGGGGCCCGCATCCCGTGACCGGGATGCGGGCCCCTCGTACGTCTGTTGCGTCGGTGGTCGATCGCGCTCGGTCTCAGCCGGCAGCAGCGAGCTTGACCATGTCCGCCTGCGGACCCTTCTGGCCCTGCGAGATCTCGAACTCGACCCGCTGACCCTCTTCAAGGGTGCGGTACCCGTCCATCTGGATGGCGCTGTAGTGGACGAACACATCCGCACCACCGTCGACCGCGATGAAGCCGTAGCCCTTCTCCGCGTTGAACCACTTGACGGTGCCCTGAGCCATGCCTAACTCCCCTATTACTGGCCCTTGCGCGGTACCGCACTTCGCGGTCCCGGGTCAGAACTTGCGCCGGAACGCCTCGACCGGGGCTGAATGTATCCGCACCGCTGCTGTCTGCAACAGGTCAATCCGACGAGAATTCTGGACACGCGGAAACATAGAAATAGAGTGAAAATTTGGCATATGGCAGGGCAACTCGGGCCAGACAATCTTCGCCAAAGCCCCAAAGGGCGCACGCATGTTGACTCAATGTCAACCCTCACGGGGCCCGCTCATATGCGGCGGGCAAGAGCACCGGAGGGGACTTCCCCAACTCTACCGCGCCCAATCAAGCAGAATTGCCCCCTCCGCTTATTAGCGGAGGGGGCAATTCTACTTTTCGGGGTCTCAGCCGCCCGCGACGGCAGGAATGATCGAGACGCCGGCGCCGTCCGGCGTCGCCGCCTGCAGGCCGCCCTCGAAGCGCACGTCGTCGTCGTTGACGTAGACGTTCACGAAGCGGCGCAGCTTGCCCTGGTCGTCCAGGACGCGCGCGGCGATGCCCGGGTGGCTCTTCTCCAGGGACTCGATGACCTCGGCCAGGGTCGAGCCCTCGGCCGGGACCTCGGCGACGCCGCCGGTGTAGGTGCGCAGGATGGTGGGGATGCGGACGTTGACGCTCATGGCGCTACCGCCTTTCCGGGAGTCGTGGGAAGGGTCAGGCCAGGCCGGCGGCGCGGAACGCGTCYAGGCTCGGGCGGATGGTGGCGGTCTGACCGCTGTCCGCGGCCACCGCCTCCAGGGTCTTGAGGCCGTCACCGGTGTTCAGGATCACGGTGGTCAGCGCCGGGTCGAGCTGCCCGTTCTCGATGAGCTTCTTCGTCACACCGACGGTCACGCCGCCCGCGGTCTCGGCGAAGATGCCCTCGGTCTGCGCCAGGATCTTGATCGCCTCGACGACCTGGGTGTCGTTGACGTCCTCGACGTAGCCACCGGTGCGGCGGGCGATGTCCAGGACGTACGGGCCGTCCGCCGGGTTGCCGATGGCCAGCGACTTGGCGATGGTGTCCGGCTTCTGCGGGCGGACCACGTCGTGGCCGGCCTTGAAGGCGGTGGAGACCGGGGAGCAGCCCTCGGCCTGGGCGCCGAAGATCTTGTACGGCTTGTCCTCGACCAGGCCGAGCTTGATCAGCTCCTGCAGACCCTTGTCGATCTTCGTCAGCTGGGAACCGGACGCGATCGGGATGACGATCTGGTCGGGCAGCTGCCAGCCGAGCTGCTCGCAGATCTCGTACGCCAGGGTCTTGGAGCCCTCGCCGTAGTACGGGCGGAGGTTGACGTTGACGAAGCCCCAGCCCTCGCCCAGCGGGTCGCCGATGAGCTCGGAGCAGAAGCGGTTGACGTCGTCGTAGTTGCCCTCGATGCCGACGAGGTCGCCACCGTAGACACCGGCCATGACGACCTTGCCCTGCTCCAGGTCGTGCGGGATGAACACGCAGGAGCGGAAGCCGGCGCGGGCGGCCGCGGCGCCGACGGCGCCGGCCAGGTTGCCGGTGGAGGAGCAGGACAGGGTGGTGAAGCCGAAGGCGCGGGCCGCCTCGACGGCGATGGCCACGACGCGGTCCTTGAAGGAGTGCGTCGGGTTGCCGGAGTCGTCCTTGACGTACAGCTTGCCGGTGACGCCCAGCTCCTTGGCCAGGTTCCGGGCGTCCACGAGCTTGGTGAAGCCGGGGTTCAGGCTGGGCTTGGAGGCCACGTCGGCGGGGACGGGCAGCAGCGGGGCGTAGCGCCAGATGTTGTTCGGGCCGGCCTCGATCGCGGCGCGCAGCGCCTCGGGGTCGCCGAGCGGCAGGTCGTAGGCGACTTCCAGCGGGCCGAAGCACTCGACGCACGCGAAGATCGGGCCGAGCTCGAAGCGGGTGCCGCACTCGCGACAGGAAAGGCCGGTGGCGGGTCCGAGATCGACGGAACCGAGGTCGGTAGAGGTGGCGACAGTCTGTGCAGCCATGACGGCGAGGCCCTTTCTCCTCATCTTCCCCATGGCGCACTTCGCCATGAGACGGAATTGGCACCTTCCCTAGCCGGGGACCTCGCGGGGGTGCGTGTCGAAAACGCATCGCGAGAACCGACTGGAGGGTTGCCGGGGCTTCAACGGGCCGTGTCCCTCTGCCCCTCTGGATGAGCGGTATGGCACCGGCACACGCGCTCTGTGGCGCGCCGGTGCGTTTGTGCGCGGGGACCCCGGCATGCCGTGGTCCCTCGCGTTGTTCAAGACTGTAACCGAAGGGCAGGGCGGTTGAGACAGCCGTCCGAACCGCGAGATGGATCACATATCGGCCGATATCGCCGAGGGTCACCGAGGAACCAGGGAGTGCTGAGGGTGCTGGATGAGGTGGAGCGCTGGCTGGCAGACCGCTCCTGGTCCGCCGCCGACCGACCGCTCGACCAGCTGCTCGACCGGAAACGGGCGGCCGGGACGACGGTCAGCGTGGTGCTGCCCGCGCTCGACGAGGAGGCGACGGTCGGGGAGATCGTGGAGGTGATCCGGCGCGATCTGATCGACGGCCTGCCGACCCCCCTGGTCGATGAGCTGGTGGTGGTCGACTCCGGGTCCAGCGACCGTACGGCGGAGGTCGCGGCCAAGGCCGGCGCCCGGGTCGTGCACCGGGACGCGCTGCTGCCGCGGATCCCCGCGCTGCCCGGCAAGGGCGAGGTGCTGTGGCGTTCGCTGCTCGCCACCACCGGTGACGTGGTCTGCTTCGTCGACGCCGACCTGCGGGACTTCTCGTCGTCCTTCGTCTCCGGGATCGTCGGCCCGCTGCTGACGGATCCGCAGGTGCAGTTCGTCAAGGCCATGTACGACCGCCCGCTCGCGGACGCCCCCGGCCAGGGCGGCCGGGTGACCGAGCTGGTCGCCCGCCCCCTGCTCAACCTGCACTGGCCGCAGCTGGCCGGCTTCGTGCAGCCGCTCGGCGGCGAGTACGCCGTACGGCGCTCCCTGCTGGAACGCCTCCCCTTCCCCGTCGGCTACGGCGTCGAGCTGGGCCTGCTGGTGGACGCGCTGCACACGGTCGGGCTGGACGCGCTGGCCCAGGTCGACGTCGGGGTCCGGCTGCACCGGCACCAGGACGGGCGGGCGCTGGGCCGGATGGCCGCCGCGATCTACCGGACGGCGCAGGTCCGGCTTTCGCGCGCGCACCTCGTGCGGCCGGAGCTGACCCAGTTCGAGCGGGGGCCGGACGGGTTCGTTCCGCGCACCTACGCGGTGGACACCGAGGAGCGGCCGCCGATGGCGGAGATCAAGGAGTACGCGGGCCGCCGCGTCGCTTGACGGCCGCCGGAGCGGTGCCGCACACGAGTTTGAGCCGGGGCGGACCGGGCTAGGTTCGCCCCATGGCTTCTCAGGTACTCGTCGCCGCGAACCGCGGCCCGCTCTCCTACGTCCTCTCCGACGACGGCACGCTCAGTGCCCGGCGCGGCGGGGGCGGGCTCGTCTCCGGCCTGTCGGCGGCCCTGGCGAAGCAGCCGGGGGCCCTCTGGATCTGCGCGGCCCTCTCCGACGCCGACCGGGAGGCGGTGCGCCGGGGCACCTCCGAGCCGGGGGTGCGGATGCTGGACATCGACCCGGCCGTGTACGACGGCGCGTACAACGGCATCGCCAACTCGGTGCTCTGGTTCACCCACCACCACCTCTACGACGTCCCGCGCGAGCCGGTCTTCGACGCGGCGTTCCGCCGGCACTGGGAGGCGTACGTCGCCTACAACCGGACCTTCGCCGAGGCGCTGGCCGAGGAGGCCGCCGAGGGGGCGCGCGTCCTGGTGCAGGACTACCACCTGGCCCTGGTCCCGGGGCAGCTGCGCGAGCTGCGCCCCGACCTGCGGATCGCGCACTTCACCCACACCCCGTGGGCGTCGCACGAGTTCATGGGGATGCTCCCGGACGACGTCCGCTCCCAGCTGGTGTGGGGCATGCTCGGCGCGGACCAGCTGGGCTTCCACGCCTGGCGCTGGTCGGTGAACTTCATTACGGGGGCCAACGCGGACGACGCGACCGGCATCGCGGAGCCGTCCCTGCCCAGCGGGGTCCCGGAGCGCGGGGTGTGGCACCGCAAGGCGGCCGCCGACGGGCGCGGACACGGCCCGAAGCGGTTCACCGAAGTCCGGCAGTACCCGCTCGGCGTCGACGCGGACGACCTGCGCGCGCTCGCGCACCGGCCGGTCGTGGACGACAGGCTGGCCGCGCTGCGGGCGGAGGTCGCGGGCCGCATGACGATCGTCCGCGTGGACCGCACCGAGCTGTCGAAGAACATCCTGCGCGGGCTGCTGGCCTACCGGGAGCTGCTCGTCACGCACCCCGAGTGGCGGGAGCGGGTGGTGCACCTGGCCTCCGCGTACCCGTCCCGGCAGGACCTGGCGGTGTACCGGGCGTACACGGACTCGGTGCGGGAGCTGGCGGCGGAGATCAACGAGGAGTTCGGGACGGCGGACTGGCAGCCGGTGCTGGTGTCGGTCGAGGACGACTTCGCGCGCTCGCTGGCGGCGTACCGGATGGCGGACGTGGCGCTGGTCAACCCGGTGCGGGACGGCATGAACCTGGTCGCGAAGGAGATCCCGGTGGTCTCGGAGGACGGCTGCGCGCTGGTGCTGTCGACCGGGGCGGGGGCGCACGAGGAGCTGAAGGGCGACGCGATCACGGTGAACCCGTACGACGTCACCGCGACGGCCGAGGCCCTGCACGAGGCGCTGTCCATGCCCCGGGCGGAGCGGGCGGAGCGGACGAAGCGGCTGGCCGCGGCGGCCACGGCGCTGCCCCCGGCGGCCTGGTTCGAGGCTCAGCTGGCGGCGCTGGCCGGGGTCTGAGCGGGGGCGGTCGCGGTCGCGGGCCGCAGGCCCGGGAGGCACAGGGCGAGGGCGCCGAGGAGGAATCCGTAGCAGGAGACCAGGCCGTGGCCGTTGGCCTGGGCGAACCAGAGGACGAGGCCGAGTGCGGGCACCCCGGCGGCGAGCAGCAGCTCCTTGGTGGGGCCGGCCGCGGGGTTCCCCTCGGCCGCGGCGACGCGGCGCGAGCGCAGGGCGCGGAGCAGGAGGGCGGCGGCGAGGGTGGCCCCGAGGAAGTAGGTGGCGCCGGAGCTCCCGGCGAAGTTGCGGGGGTCGGTGCTGTGGTGGCCGCCCACGCCGAGCAGCGCGTCGAGGTGCTCCGGCAGGAGGATCCCGGCGAGGAACAGGGCCAGGGTGCGGGGAGCTCCCCAGAACCAGTCGGCCAGCGCGGCGACGGCGGCGAGGGTGGCGATGTTCCAGGCGCCGCCGAGGAGGCCGCCGTTCTGCATGAACACGGCGGTGACGACCCGCCACCACCCGCTCTCGGCGGGGTCGTCGTCGAGGGCGTCCATGGCCCCGGACCAGCACAGCTGCGTGACGACCCCGGCGAGGGCGAGGGCGGTCAGGGCCACCGCCGCCCAGGGGATACGGCGCCCGCGCAGGGTGTCCCGGCCGAGGAGGTCGAGGCCCCCGTTGAACATCATCACCATCAATGCCGCCGTGGTCACGTTGAACACGATCGCGCCCATCGCCGCCACCCCCCTCCGGTCGTCGTGGGATGACAGTAGCCCTTCGGACGGGCATTTTCAAACAGTGTTAGAAATGGGCGTAGGCTGGCCCCGTGAAGCTGACGAAGGAACGCATCATCGACGCGGGCATGGCGGAGTTCGCCGAGTCCGGCTACCACGGCCTGTCCATGCGGCGCGTGGCCCAGCGGCTCGACGCGAAGGCGGGCAGCCTCTACTACCACGTGCCCAGCAAGGGCGTGCTGGTCCGGCTGATGGCGGACCGGGTGGCGCGGCAGGCCTACGACGCCGGCACCGCAGCCCTCGCCGCGCTGGATCCCGGCGCGGGCTGGCAGCAACGGGTGGAGGCCCAGGCCCTCACGTTGCGCGACGGCATCCGGCGCCACGCCGGGGGCGCGGTGATGTTCGCCGACAGCCCGAAGGTGCTCAGCACCGGGGCGCTGTCGGTGATGGAGCGGCTGCTGGAGACGCTGCGCGCGGCCGGCGTGCCGGAGGCGGACTGCGCCGTCGGGGCCGACGCGCTGCTCAGCCACCTCACGGGCTTCGTGCTCCAGGAGCAGAGCGAGTCCCCGGAGGCGCCCGTCGGGCCCGAGGACGTCGCCGCGCTGCTGGAACGCTTCCCGCTGACGGTGGCCGCCGCCTCGGCCCACGGGGAGGACGAGAAGTTCCTGCTCAGCGTGCGCCTGATCTGCGCCGGCCTCGCGACGCTGATCCCCTGATCCCGTGGTCCCCTGATGCCGTGGTCCCCTGATCCCGTGGTCCCCTGATCCCGTGGTCCCGCACTCCCCGCACGGGCGGGCCCCCGGGCCCGGCGGGTCAGGCGGTGCGGAGGGCCCCGGCGAGGGTCGCGAGGAAGGCCGTCACGGCGGCCGGGCCCGGGAGGACGAGGTCGGCGCGGGCGGCGAGTTCCGGGACCTCCGCGGAGCCGCTGCACACCAGCAGCCCCGGCAGGCCGTCGGCCCGGCGCTTCTCGACCGCCGAGAACGCCGCGAGGTCCCCGAGGTCGTCCCCCGCGTAGAGCACGGCCCCGGCCTGCCGCTCCTCCAGGAACTCCGTCAGGGCGACGCCCTTGTCCATGCCCGGCGGACGCAGCTCCAGCACGGCCCGGCCGGGCTCGACCATCAGCCCGTGGCGGGCGGCGAGCTCCGCGAGGGGCTCCCGCAGGGCGGCGAACGCCGCCTCCGGGTCCTCGGCCCGCCGGGTGTGCACGGCCAGCGCGCGGCCCTTCTCCTCGATCCAGGTCCCGCGCCACGCGCCGATGGCGTCGAGGAAGCCCGGCAGCTCGGCCCGCAGGGCGGCCACTCCGGGGTGTTCGGCGGGGGCGTGCACGATGCCGGTGACGGCGTCCCAGCGCTCGGCACCGTAGTGGCCCAGGACGACGAGGTGTTCCAGACCGGGTACTCCGGCGAAGCCGCCGTAGCGGACGGCGACCCCGGCCGGGCGGCCGGTGACCACGGCGACGGCCGCGACCCGCGGGGCGAGCGCGGCGAGCGCCGGTACGGCGTCCGGGTGCGCGCGGGCCTGGTCCGGGTCGGGGACGATGTCGGCGAGGGTGCCGTCGAAGTCGAGGGCGACGACGGCGTCGCGGGGTGCGCGGAGGAGGGCTTCGAGTCCCTCGCGTCCGGCTGCGGTGGCGGGCACGGGCATCGGCAGGTCGTGCGGATGGCTCCCCATGCAGATGACCCTACCGGCGACGCCCGGACGCGCCCACCCCTTCGCGGACAGTCACCTACCGCCGGGCCCGCTGGGCCTCGCGGATCCGCCGGAGCCGGTTGACGGTGCCCGGTGCGTGTTCGAGCGCCCGTGGATCGTCCATCAAGGCGTTGAGCAGCTGGTAGTAGCGGACGGGGGTCAGGCCGAGCCCTTCCCGTATCGCCCGCTCCTTGGCGCCGGGCCCGGGCCAGGTGCGGCCTTCGTACGCGAGCACGGCGGCCTCCGTGGCCGTCAGCCGCCCGTCGTCCGTCATACGGCCAGATTAACGCCGCCCGCCGACAGTGCCCCCGCGCGGGGCGCCGGCGGCGGGCGCCGCCGCCTCAGTGGTCGCCGTCCGCCTTGCGTGCGCTCGTCGCGATGTCCTCCAGGACCTTCTCGGGCTGTCCGCCCGGCTGGACGACCTGTCCGATCTTCTGCTTGATGTCCTCGCTGACCCCGGCCCAGGACTTCTTGCCGACCGGGTAGAGGCGGGACGTCGGCAGGGCGGTCAGGAAGGTCTTCAGCTGGGCCGCCGAGCCGCCCGTGCTCGCGTCCATGGCCCGGTAGCCGCTGGTGGTGACGGGCAGCAGGTCGTACATGGACGTGAAGGCGGTCACGTTCTTCGCCGAGTACAGGTGGTCCAGGAACTTCCCGGCCTCCTTCTTGTGGCCGTTCTTGAAGGCCATCACCCAGTCCGCGACGCCCATCGCGGAGTGGTCGGCACCGTCGGTGGTCGGCATCGGCACCATGCCGAACTTCACGCCCTTGCCCGCGGCCTGCTTGAGCAGGGTGGGGTGGCCGTTGAGCATGCCCACCTCGCCGCGGGTGAAGGCGTCGAAGGCGGCCTGGCGGTCCAGCTTGCCCGGCTCGACCGGGCCGGTCAGGCCCTGCCCGACCATCTTGTCGCGCAGGAACTCGAAGGACTTCACGTTCTCCGGGGAGTCGATCGCGTACGCCTCCTCGTTGTCGGTGTAGCCGCCGCCGCCCGCGAGCATCCACATCATCGACTCGGCCTGGGCCTCCTCGCGGCCCAGCGGCAGCGCGAAGGGGGTGGGCACGCCCGCGCCCTTGAGCTTCTTGGCGGCCGCCTCCAGGTCCGCCCAGCTCTTGGGCTGCCAGGGGGTCGAGCCGTCCTTGGGTATCACTCCGGCGTCGCCGAGCAGCTTGGTGTTGTAGAAGAGCAGCCGGGTGCTGGCCACGAAGGGCATCCCGTACTGGACCCGCTTGACCTTGCCCGCGTCGGCGAGCGGTGCGAGGAAGTCGGCCTCGGTGTTGACGGAGAGCAGCTCGTCGGCGGTGTAGAGCTTGCCCGCCTCGGCGTAGTCGGCGTAGGCGCCGATCTGCGCGATGTCGGGGGCCTTGCCCGCCTTGACCATCGCGGCGACCTTGGCGTCGACCTCCGACCAGGAGTAGACGCTGACCTCGACGTGCACGCCGGGGTTGTCCTTCTCGAAGGAGGAGGCGAGTCCCTTCCAGTAGGTCGCGGAGGAGTTCTGCGGATTGTCGCCGTAATCGGCCGCCACGACCCGCAGGGTCACCTCGTTGTCCCCGCTGAGACCCGACACGGTTCCACAGCCCGTCAGCGTCGCCGTCAGGCACAGTGCGGCCCCGGTAGCGGCCAGGCTCAGGTAACGGCCCTTCACGGTTCTCGATCCACCCCTGTTTGTACGTACGATTCGACGTAAGGTCTACACCACTTTGACGGCTCCTCCACAACCGGAACGGCGTGGCGCCCGGACTGTGTCCGGACCGTATCCGGACCAGGGTCCCGAATTTGTATGGCGGCTCAACAATCCCTTCAATGGACTAGACCTTTCCCTCCCGAGCACGCGAGACTGTCTCCTGTGAAACCCGTGAAACACGTCATCGCCCTCGATGTGGGCGGCACCGGGATGAAGGCCGCCCTCATCGCCCGGGACGGCAACCTGCTGCACGAGGCGCGCCGCGCCACCGGCCGCGAGCGGGGCCCCGAAGCCGTCGTCGAGACGATCCTGGACTTCGCCGACGAGCTGCTGCGCCTGGGCCTCGAACGCTTCGGCACGACCGCCTCCGCCGCCGGAGTGGCCGTCCCCGGCATCGTCGACGCCGAACGGGGCATCGCCGTCTACGCCGCCAACCTCGGCTGGCGCGACGTCCCGCTGCGGGCGCTCCTCGGAGCCCACCTGGGCGGCGTCCCCGTCGCCCTCGGGCACGACGTCCGCACCGGCGGGCTCGCCGAGGGCCGCATCGGCGCGGGCCGGGGCACCGACCGCTTCCTGTTCGTCCCGCTCGGCACCGGCATCGCCGGTGCCATCGGCATCGCCGGCCGCATCGAGGCCGGCGCGCACGGCTACGCGGGCGAGATCGGCCACATCGTGGTCCGTCCCGGCGGTCCCGCCTGCGGCTGCGGCCAGCACGGCTGCCTGGAGACCCTGGCCTCCGCCTCCGCCGTCTCCCGCGCCTGGGCCGCCGCCTCCGGCGACCCGGCGGCCGACGCGGCCGACTGCGCCAAGGCCGTCGAGTCCGGCGACGCGCGCGCCCGCGAGGTCTGGCTCACCGCGATCGGCGCCCTCGCCGACGGACTGGTCACCGCGATCACCCTGCTGGACCCGAGCACGCTGATCATCGGTGGCGGGCTGGCCGAGGCGGGGGAAACCTTGTTCACACCACTTCGGACGGCCGTCGAGGAGCGCGTGACGTTCCAGCGGCTGCCCGAGATCGTTCCGGCGGCCCTCGGGGACACCGCCGGATGCCTGGGCGCAGGGCTGCTCGCCTGGGACCTACTCGCCACGGAGGTACCTGCCTGATGTCCGGAAGCGCACACAGCACCGTTCTCTCCGGCGCCAGGGTGGTGCTGCCCACCGGGACCGTCGCGGGAGGCCGGGTCATCGTCGAGCGCGACCGCATCGCGGGCAGCGCCCACGAGGGCGCCGAGATCGTCGACCTGTCCGGGCACTGGATCGTCCCCGGCTTCGTGGACATGCACAACCACGGCGGCGGCGGGGCCTCCTTCACCTCCGGCACCGCCGAGGAGGTCCTCCGGGGCGTACGCACCCACCGCGAGCACGGCACCACCACCCTCACCGCCTCCACCGTCACCGGCGACCTCGACGAACTGGCCCGGCGCGCCGCCCTGCTCGCCGAGCTCACCCAGCAGGGCGAGATCGCCGGCGTCCACTTCGAGGGCCCCTTCATCAACCCCTGCCGCAAGGGCGCGCACAAGGCGGACCTGCTCCGCGACCCCGACCCGGCCGAGGTCCGCAAGCTGGTCGACGCCGCGCACGGCACCGCCCGGATGTTCACCCTCGCCACCGAACTGCCGGGCGGACTGGACTCCGTACGGCTGCTGGCCGAGCACGGGGTCATCGCCGCGATCGGCCACACGGACTCCACGTACGACCAGACCCGCCAGGCCATCGACGCCGGCGCGACCGTCGCCACCCACCTCTACAACGCGATGCCCGGCCTGGAGCACCGCGCCCCCGGGCCGATCGCCGCCCTGCTGGAGGACGAACGGGTCACCGTCGAGCTGATCAACGACGGCACCCACCTGCACCCGGCGATGCTGGAGCTGGCCTTCCACCACGCCGGCGCCCACCGCGTGGCGCTGATCACCGACGCCATGGACGCGGCCGGCTTCGGCGACGGCACCTACCACCTCGGTCCGCTGGAGGTCGAGGTCAAGGACGGCGTCGCCCGCCTCGTGGAGGGCGGCTCCATCGCGGGCTCCACCCTGACCCTGGACACCGCCTTCAAACGGTCGGTGACCGTCGACCGGCTGCCCGTCGAATCCGTGGTCCAGGCGATCTCGGCCAACCCTGCGAAACTCCTCGGCCTCTACGACGAGGTCGGCTCGCTGGAACCGGGCAAGTACGCCGACCTGGTCGTCCTCGACGCCGCGTTCGACCTCAAGGGCGTCATGCGGCGCGGCGAATGGATCGTCAACCCGCTGTCCTGAGCGGCCTTCCGGCGGTACGGAGCGACGCGGCGGGCCCTCGGGACTGGGCCCGCCGCCCGGTATTTGGCATGATCCCGGCATTCACCGAGACCGGGGCTGGCCATGATCCTCACCGTGACGCTCAACACCGCACTCGACGTCACCCACCGGGTGCCGCGACTGCTCCCGCACGCCTCCCACCGGGTCACCGGCGTCGCCGAACGCCCGGGCGGCAAGGGCCTGAACGTGGCCCGCGTGCTCGGCGCGCTCGGCCACCCGGTGACCGCGACGGGCTTCGCGGGCGGACCGGCCGGCACGCTCGTACGCGAACTGCTCGCCGGCTGCCCCGGGGTCACCGACGCCCTCGTCCCCTGCTCGGGCACCACCCGGCGCACCCTGGCCGTCGTCGACGAAACCACCGGCGACACCACGCAGTTCAACGAACCCGGCCCGCAGATCACCGCCGGGGAATGGTCCGCCTTCCTGGACCGCTACACCGAACTCGCCGCCGGGGCACGCGCGGTGGCCCTGTGCGGCAGCCTCCCCCCGGGCGTCCCGGTCGGCGCCTACGCGACCCTCGTACGGACGGCCCGCACCGCCGGGGTCCCGGTCCTGCTGGACACCAGCGGCGAGGCCCTGCGCCGCGGCGTCGCCGCCCGGCCGGAGATCATCAAGCCGAACTCCGCGGAACTGGCGGAGCTCACCGGCTCCCGCGAGCCGCTCCCCGCCACCCGCGACGCCCGCCGCCGGGGCGCCCACGCGGTGGTCACCTCCCTGGGTCCCGGAGGGCTCCTCGCCGCCACCCCCGACGGCACCTGGCAGGCGGCCCCGCCCCGCCCCCTGTCCGGCAACCCCACCGGCGCGGGCGACTCCGCGGTGGCGGGCCTGCTCTCCGCCCTCACGGAGGGCCTGGACTGGCCGGCCCGGCTCACCCGCGCGGTGGCCCTCTCGGCGGCCACCGTCCACGCCCCGGTGGCGGGAGAGTTCGACCCCCGCACCTACGAGGAGGTACGGGGGTCGGTGAAGGTCACGCCGCTCCGGTAGCGCGTCGCGAGGGGGCGGCGCGGGGCACGCCCCCTGCGGCGCCAACTCGCATCAGCCCTTGGTGTGCCCCTGGCCCAGCCTCAGCTGGTCGAAGATCACGTCGCACTGGTTGCCGGCCTCGCACGAGATCTTCATCGCGTTCGACCCCTTCTTCAGGGTTATGAACGCGAACGTGCGGGTCCACCCCTTGTCCCACGCCCCGGCCTCGGCCTTCGCGAAGTTCGCCAGGTTCAGGGACTGGTTCGGGCTCTGCCCGTTGACCGTGAGGGTCGTCTTCGCGTCCTTGCCGGGCACCGCGTAGTTCACGAACAGCGTGTAGTCGCCGGCCTCGGGGACCTCGACCGTCCAGGTCAGCGCGGCACCCGGCGTGTTGAAGTTGCCGACGTACTGGCCGCCCGCACTCTTCGACCCCTGCACCGTGCTCTGCAGCACCGCACCACCGGTGAGCGCCATGCCCGCGCCGGCGGCCTCGCCCTTCGGCAGCGGGCTCTGGGAGGGCTCCGGGGAACCGCTGGGATCGGTGCCGCCGGGGTTCTTCTGGGGCGCCGACGGCTGCGGGGACTGGGACGACGCCTTGTTGTCGCCCTTCTTGTCGTCGCCCTTCTTGCCGAAGATCAGCGCGGCGCTGATGCCGATCGCCACCGCGGCGACCACCGCCACCGCGGCGATCAGCAGGCCCTTGCGGCTGGAGCCGCCGCCCCCGCCGTGGCCGCCGCGGCCGCCGGGCAGGGGAACGTGCTGGGTGTGCTGCTGCTGCGCCGGAACGCCGTAGCCGCCCGCCTGGAGCGCCTCGGGAGCCTGGTACTGGGCCTGGTAGGCCGGGGCCTGCTGCTGCGGCGGGACCGCGCCGCGCTGGCCGCCGTACGTCCGCTCGCCCACCGTGCGCACCTGGTTGTACGAGGTACGGGGGACGCCGGGCTGCGTGCCGGGCGGGCCACCGACCGCGGGGCCGGGGTAGCCGTATCCGCCGCCCTGACCGGGCGGGGTGGCTCCGGCGGCCTGGCCGTCCGCGTAGAGGTAGCCGAACGGGTCGTCGTCCTCGGGCTGGTTCGCCCCACCGTGCGGGCCGTTGTGCGCGGGCGTCGTCATCGCAGGTCACTCCTTTCGACCCACGGGAGCCTACCCCGAACACGTGCGCCCACGAGCGGCCGATCAGGTTACCCGGCCCGCCGGTGTGCCTTGGAACGGGACCTTTTCTCGATGTACATCCGCTGGTCGGCGGAGCGCAGCACCTCGTCCGCCGACATCCCGCAGCTGGCCCAGCCGATCCCGAAACTCGCCCCCACGCGGACCGCGCGGCCGTCCACCCGGATCGGCGGGATGATCGCGTTGCGCAGCCGTACGGCGAGGTCGGCGGCGTCGGCGGCGCCCAGTCCGTCGGCGAGGACGACGAACTCGTCACCACCGAGCCGGGCGACGGTGTCACCGTCCCTGACGCACGTCGTCAGCCGCCGGGCGACCTCGATCAGGACCGCGTCGCCCGTGTGGTGACCGAACCGGTCGTTGATCGACTTGAAGCCGTCGAGGTCGCAGAAGAGGACGGCGAGCCCCTTCGTCCCGTCGTCGACCTCCGTGGCGGGCGCCACGATGTGGACGTGGTGGTCGTACGGGCCGTCCGCGTGGGACGTGAAGGCGCCGGAGAAGTCGAAGGGGTCCGTCCCCGGCGCCGCCCCGGAGCCCGGGACGGCGCCCGCCCCGACGCCGGGGGCCGGGAAACCGTAGTCGGAGCCGTCGTGCCCGTCGGGGCGAAACCCGTGCTCCCCCGCACCACCCGCCTCGGGGCGCGTCTCGAAGGCCGCGTCGAGCGCCTCCACCGCGGTGGCCCGCACCGACTGGGGCCGCCGGCACAGCCGGGCCCCGAGCCGGGAGCGCAGCTCGGCGCTGTTGGGCAGGCCGGTGAGGGAGTCGTGGCTGGCGCGGTGCGCGAGCTGGAGCTCGTGCCGCTTGCGCTCCTCGATGTCCTCGACGTGCGTGAGCAGGAAACGGGGACCGTCGGCGGCGTCCGCGACGACGGAGTTGCGCAGCGAGACCCACACGTACGTGCCGTCGCGCCGCCCGAGGCGCAGCTCGGCGCGCCCGCCCTCGGCGGAGGTGCGCAGCAGGGTGCCGATGTCCTCGGGGTGCACGAGGTCGGAGAAGGAGTAGCGGCGCAGGACGGAGGCGGGCCGGCCGAGCAGGCGGCACAGGGCGTCGTTGGTGCGCAGCAGCCGGCCGTGCTGGTCGCCGCCCATCTCGGCGATGGCCATGCCGCTGGGCGCGTACTCGAAGGCCTGGCGGAACGACTCTTCGCTGGCGCGCAGCGCCTGCTGCTCGCGTTCCAGCCGGACCAGGGCCCGCTGCATGTTCGCCCGCAGCCGTGCGTTGCTGATCGCAATCGCCGCTTGGAAGGCGTACATCTGGAGCGCTTCGCGGCCCCATGCGCCGGGGCGGCGCCCGTTGCGCGGTCTGTCCACCGAGATGACACCCAGAAGTTCCCCGCCGGTCGCATACATCGGGGCGTACAGCCGGTCCTCGGGGTGCCATTCGTCCTCGAAGCGCGGATCTGGGCCGTCGGTGTGCCACTGGGGGACGTCGTCCTCGATCAGGACCCAGCCCTCGGTGTGCGGAATGAAGCGCAGCCCGTCCCAGTCCTCGCCCATGGCCAGGCGGCGCTCCCAGGAGGGGCGGGAACCGACGCGGCCGGTGATCAGGGCCTCGGCGGCCGGATCGCCGGCGAACGCGGCGACGACGAGATCCCCGTCGGGGCGTACGAGATTGACACAGGCGAGCTCGTAGCCGAGGCCGCGCACGATGCCGTCCACGACGGTCTGCAGAGTGTCCGCCAGGCTACGGGCCGTGTTGAGTTCGGCCACCACCTGGTGCAGCTGCCGCAGGGTCGCAAGACGGACGTACGGCTCCGACTCGGTCTCCATTGCTCGCTCTCCCCGAGACCTCGACAGCAACTCCAGGTTTGTCATCGGCGTTTCGTTGCGGTGTCCCGTCCACTGAATCACAGTGAGCTGTGCGGCAGGTACACAGGGTCAACAAATCTTGCCCTCTGTGACTCAAGTCACATGAGATGAATAACCGCGCACTCCGGGCGCGTTGGGGAGTAGGAGCGCTCCCGCTCCTTTTCGTGAGCAAACGATACGCCCGGCCTAGGCCTCGGGGCGGGGACGCGACTCGGACCACCGCCCGATGTGCGCCGCACGGCGGCGGGACTAGCGTTCGGGTCGTGCCGAAGACGACCCTTGTGACCGACCCGACCCCTGCGACCCCCGCGACCCGGGTCGCCCCCGAACCGTCCGCCACCCCTCATCCTGAGGGTGTGAGCAACGACGAGTTCCGGGCGGCCATGTCCCGGCTGGCGGCGGGCGTGTGCCTGATCACCGCACACGAGCCCCCTTCGACCGCCGACGGGCCGCGCGGCGAGGACGTCGGCATGACCGCCACCGCGTTCATGTCGGTCTCCCTGGACCCGCCGCTGGTGCTGGTGAGCCTGCGCGAGGACTCCCGGATGGACGACCTGCTGGCGGAGCAGCCGCTGTGGGCGGTGTCCGTCCTCGCCGACGGGCAGCTCCAGGTGGCGGGGCGCTTCGCCATGAAGAACCGGATCAGCGACCGGCTGCTGTTCGAGGGCCTGCCCGCGGTACGGGGGGCGCTCAGCGGGGCGCCGCTGCTGTCGGGGGCGCTGGCCACGCTGGAGTGCCGCACGGAGTCCCGCGTCGAGGCGGGCGACCACACCCTGGTCATCGGGCGCGTCCTCAGCGCCACCGTGCCGAACCCGGACGCACCGCCGCTGACGTACTTCCGGGGGCGCTACCGGCACTTGGCGCCGTAGCCCCGGCCCTGGCCGGGCGGGGTCGGGGGTGGCCGTTGCCCCGGCCGGGGGCTGCGGGGTGGCCGGGGTCGGTGCCGGCAGAACCCAGCCCCGCCGGCGATTGAGGCGCGGGGTACGGGGTACGGGGCGGGGGCCCGGTTACCAGTCTCGGGCCGTGCGGCCCCGCTTCGTTTCGCCGCGGGCCTTCTTCTCCCGCAGACGCCGCTCGTTGATCCCCCGGGGGATCTTCGTGGCGCGGCGCGCCTTCGGCGGTGGGGCCGTGGCCTCCGCCAGGAGCGAGGCCAGCCGGACCAGGGCCATCTCCCGGTTGCGGAACTGCGAGCGGTGCTCGGAGGCCCGTACCGTCACCACCCCGTCCACCAGCCGGGACGCGAGCCGCTCCAGCGCCCGTTCCTTCCACACGTCCGGCAGCGCCTTGGTCGCCGCCACGTCGAAGAGCAGCTCCACCCGCGAGTCCGAGGTGTTGACGTGCTGGCCGCCCGGCCCGGAGGAACGCGAGAAGCGCCAGGCGAGCTCCGCCTCGGGGAGCACGACCGAACCGCGGATGACATAGGGACCAGGCATGCCCCTATGATCGGCCCCCGCCGCGGCCCCCGTCACCCCGATTTCGGGGCGCCCCGGGCGGTTCGGAACCTACCGGACCCCTCCCTGCGTTATGAAGGACAGCAGTAACGTGGCCACGACCACTGAGCGCGGTCATGTGACGAGGAAGGGACACCAGTCAAAATGGCAGTAAGCCTGTCCAAGGGCGGCAACGTTTCGCTCACGAAGGAGGCCCCCGGCCTCAGCGCCGTCACGGTCGGCCTCGGCTGGGACGTCCGTACGACGACCGGTGTCGACTTCGACCTGGACGCCTCGGCCATCGCCGTCAACGCGACCGGCAAGGTCGTCTCCGACGGTCACTTCGTGTTCTTCAACAACAAGTCCACCCCGGACCAGACCATCGTGCACACCGGCGACAACCGCACCGGTGAGGGCTCGGGCGACGACGAGTCCATCAACGTCAACCTCGCCGGCCTGCCCGCCGACGTGGACAAGATCGTCTTCCCGGTCTCGATCTACGACGCCGAGTCCCGCAGCCAGAACTTCGGCCAGGTCCGCAACGCCTACATCCGCGTCGTGAACCAGGCCGGCGGCGCCGAGATCGCCCGCTACGACCTCTCCGAGGACGCCGCCACCGAGACCGCCATGGTCTTCGGCGAGCTCTACCGCAACGGTGCCGAGTGGAAGTTCCGCGCGGTCGGCCAGGGCTACGCCTCCGGCCTCACCGGCATCGCCCAGGACTTCGGCGTCAACGTCTGATCCGCGTCCGGCCCGGTGAAACCCCCTTCCCCGAGCCCGGGGCAGGGGGTTTCGCTACCGTTCGACGGGTGATCCTGCAACCGCTCGTGCCCGTGGACGGCGCCCTGCCGGGCCCGGTCCTCACCGAGATCGCCACGCTCTACGCGACGAACCGCGCGTTCTTCGAACTGAGCGGCGACTTCCCCGACCCCGCCCGCATCACCGTCGAGCAGGTCGCCGTCGCACTCGCCGACGAACTCGCCACCGACGGCGCCGAGGTGCTCCTGGCCCGCTCCGCGGGCCGGCTCGTCGGCCTCGTCGTCACCCTCGCCCACCACCCCGACCCGGCCTCCGGGGACCCGGACCCGTGGATCGGCCTGCTCCTCATCGACTCCACCGCCCACCGCGAGGGTCACGGCCGCACGGTGGCCGGCCTGGTCGAGGACCGCTTCCGCACCGCCGGGCGCGCGGGCGTACGGATCGCCGTACTGGAGGACAACGCGGCCGGCCTCGCCTTCTGGCAGGCCCAGGGCTACACCGTCCTGCGCCGGGCCAAGGACCGTGAACGGGGGCGCCCGTGCCGGGTGATGCGCAAGGAACTCTGACTCAGCGCGCGGTGGGACGGTCCTCGCCGTAGAGCCAGACGTCCCACACCTCCTTCAGGTCGTGGCCCGTGCGCCGCTGCGCGTACGCCGTGAAGTCGGCCGTGCTCGCGTTCCCGTGCCGGTGGTCGGCGGCCCAGCCGCGCAGCAGGTCGAAGAACGCCGGGTCGCCGACCTCCTGGCGGATCCGGTGGAGCACCATCGCACCGCGGTAGTACACCGGGTCGTCGGAGATGTGCTCCGGTCCGGGCGGGGAGCCCGGCGGGAAGGCCGCCCAGTCGCCGTCCGCGTGCGGGTCGACCGAGGTGTCGCCGGCCAGGAAGGCGTCGAAGCGCCGCTGCGCGCTCACCCCGCCGTGTTCCTCCGCCCACAGCCACTCCGCGTACGTCGCGAAGCCCTCGTTGAGCCACATGTCCTTCCAGGACTTCGGTGACACCGAGTTCCCGAACCACTGGTGCGCCAGCTCGTGCAGGACCGTTTCCTCGTCGGGAGCGCCCGAGTAGACCGGCTTCGTCTGCGTTTCCAGCGCGTACGTGAGGGTCTGCGCCGGCATCACGATCGAGCCGACGCCGCCGAAGGGGTAGGGGCCGAACTTCGCGGTCCCCCAGTCAACGATCTGCGGCAGCCGGGCCAGCGCGGCCTCGCTGCCCGCCACCTCGCCGGGCGCGACCGCGTCGTAGACCGGGACGCCCGAGGGGGTCCGGCCCGTCGTCACCTTGAACCGGCCGATGGCGACGGTCGCGAGGTAGCTCGCCATCGGATCGGGGCTGTGCCACGCGAACTCGGTCTGCCCGTCGGCCACTTCCTTGCGGGAGCGCAGCTCGCCGTTGGACACGGCCTCGTAGCCGTGCGGGACGGTGACGGTGATGTCGTACGTGGCCTTGTCGCTGGGGTGGTGGTTGCCGGGGAACCAGCCCATCGACCCCACGGGCTCGCCGACCGCCACGGCGCCGCCCGCGCCCGCGATCCAGCCCTCCTTGGAGCCGTCCGGGTCGACGACGGGCTTGGGGCGGCCGCCGTAGTCGATCTCCGTACGGAAGACCTCGCCCTTCTTCAGGTCCTTGGCCGGGCGGACCGTCAGCTCGTTGCCGGTCCGGTTGTAACGGGCGCCGGTGCCCTGGACGTCCACGCTCTCGACCTTGAGGCCGCTCAGGTCCAGGTTGAAGGAGCTGAGGCCCTGTTCGGCACGGGCGGTGATGACGGCGGTGGCGTGCAGCAGGCCGTCGGCGGGGTCGTAGGCGAGGTCGAGGTCGTAGTGCTCGACCTGGTAGCCGCCGTTGCCGGCGCGGGGGAAGTACGGGTCGCGCAGCCCGGACGCGCCGGGCCGCCCCTGCACGGTGGCGCCCGTACATCCCGTGGCCAGGGCGGCGAGGGAGAGGAGGGCTGCGAGTGCGGGGGCGGCCAGGCGGGTGAGGCCGGTGCGGCCGGGGAGCGCGGGGTGTTCCACGGGTCCGATCCTAAGCGGGTGCCCCGGACGGGGGGCGGGGCCGCGGTCGGGCGCCGGCGGAGCCACCCGGTCGCTGGTCCCTACTTCTCGCCGAGGGCGTCGGCACCGGCCTTGGCGAACTTCTCGTCCAGGTCGCCGCTCGGGGCGCCGGCCACGCCGATGCCGGCGACCGGGGCGCCCTTGGCCTGCACCGGGGTGCCACCGGCGAGGAAGAGGGTGCCGGGGATGTCCTTCAGGTTCGGGGTCTGCGCGAGGCGGCCGGCGAGCACCGAGGTCGGGGCGTTCCAGGACACGGCGGTGAAGGCCTTGCGCTGGGCCGACTCGTAGGACTGCGGGCCCGCGCCGTCGCCGCGCAGGGTGACGATGGTGTTGCCGTTGCGGTCCACCACCGCGACCGTCACCCTCTGGTTCTCCTTCTCCGCCGCCTGGAGCGCGGCCTGGGCGGCGCGGGTGGYGGCGTCGACGGTGAGGTGGGTGGAGGTGGTGAAGTTCCGGTCCTCGTCCTTCTTGGCCGCGGCCTGGACGGGGGCGGGGGTGGCGCTCGCGCTGACGGCGCCGAAGGTCCCGGCGCCGAGGGCGACGGCGAGGGCGGTACCGGTGAGGACGCGGGTGCGGGTGTTCATGGCTGCTGCTCCTGGTGGTCATCGGCTCGACTGGCTGCTCCAAGCCTCCGCCGGAACCACCCGCGCTCCCGTCCCCGTACCGGCTCGCGGGGACGAGCGCACCGGTTGACGCGGGGGTCATCCGATCGGTCGATGCGGCTGCCCCGGCCGGGCGGTTCTCCTGGGGGGCGGGCCTCGGCCGGCCTTGCCCTGGCGGGGCGGGTGGGCCGGGCACCGCCAGGTGTCTTCCGGTCCCGGCCGGCACGTCCGGCCCCGCCGGCGTCTGAGGCGCGGGGAGCCGGGGCCGGCCCCCCGGCAGCGGACCCGCACCCGAACGGCGACGCCGCCACCGTCCGGCCCCGGCCGGTACGTCCAGCCCCGCCGGCGATCGGGGGCACGGGATCCGGGGGCACCCCGCCCGCCCGATCAACGGCCCGGCCGGGGCGACGTCACAATGGATACCGCCCTTCCAGCACCAGGAGCCCCACCGTGCGCAACCCCCCGCGGCCGCACCCCACCGCCTCCGACGACACCCGCGGCCTGGCCACCGTCATGCACGCGGCGTTCTTCCTGCTCCTCGGCGCCTCGGTGGCCCGCTTCCTGCTCCGGCACCCCGGCGAACCCCGTACCCCCTGGGTCATCGCCCTCAGCATCGCGCTGGCCCTGCTCCACGTCCTCGGGCCCGCCGTCGGCGCCACCCGTACGCTGCCCGCCACCGCGCCCCCGACCCCGCTGCGCCGCCGGCTGTGGCTCGGGCTGGTGGTGGCCACCTGGGTCGTGCTCGTCGTCCTCGCGCCGAGCTTCGCCTGGTGCGCCGTCCCTCTCTTCTTCACCGCCCTGCGCACCCTGCCCCCGCGCGCCGCCGTGGTCCTCGTGGCCCTGCTCACCGTCTTCGTCGTCGCGGCCCAGCTGAAGCTCTCCACCGCCTTCGACCCGAACCTCCTGGTCGCCCCGCCCGCCGTCGCCGCCCTCGCCACGGCCGTCTTCGTCCACATGGAGCGCCAGGCGCAGGAGCAGCGCGCGCTGATCGACGACCTGATCCGGACCCGCCGGGAGCTCGCCGCCACCGAGCGCCGTGAAGGCACCCTGGCCGAGCGGCAGCGACTGTCGATGGAGATCCACGACACCCTGGCCCAGCACCTGTCCAGCCAGCAGATGCTGCTCCAGGCGGCGGACCGCACCTGGGAGAGCGACCCGGGCACCGCCCGTGCGCACGTCCGTACCGCCACGGACATCACCGCGCGCGGCCTGGCCGAGGCGCGCAGGCTCGTCCACGACCTGGCTCCGCCCGAGCTGGAGAACGGCACCGGCCTGGCCGAGGCCCTGCGCGCGCTGGACGCGGGTCCGGGCATCGAGGTCCGCTTCCACCTGGAGGGCACCCCGGTACCGCTCCCGGACCGCGCCGAATCGGCCCTCCTGCGCATCGCTCAGGGGGCCCTGGCCAACGTCCGCGAGCACTCGGGCGCCCGTACGGCCGCCCTGACCCTGAGCTTCCTCGGCGACCAGGTCGTCCTGGACATCGCGGACGACGGCGCCGGCTTCGCCGAAGCCCGTCCGGCCTCCTCCGGCCGCGGGCACGGCCTCCCGGCGATGCGCGCCCGGGTGCGTCAGCTGGGCGGAACCCTGACGATCGAATCCACCCCGGGCGAGGGCACCGTCCTCTCGGCCGTGATCCCCCTGGAGCCCACCCGATGACGACGATCCTCCTCTGCGACGACCACGTGGTGGTCCGGGCCGGCCTGCTCGCCCTGCTGGGCAGCGAGCCGGACATCGAGGTGCTGGGTGAGGCCGGCAGCGGTGCGGAGGCGGTCGCGCTGGCCGCGAAGCTCCGCCCGGACGTGGTCCTGATGGACCTCCAGCTGGGCGAGGGCATCGACGGCGTCGAGGCCACCCGCCGCATCACGGCCCTGCCGGAGCCGCCGCACGTGCTGGTCCTGACCACGTACGACACGGACGCGGACATCACGCGGGCCATCGGCGCGGGCGCGACGGGCTACCTCCTCAAGGCGGAACGCCCCGAGGAGCTGTTCGCCGCCATCCACTCGGCGGCAGCGGGCCGCACCACCCTGTCCGCGCCCGTCGCGAGCCGCGTCATGGCCCACATGCGGGGCACCCGCCCGACGCTCACGGACCGCGAACTGGACATCCTGGGCCAGCTGGCCCGCGGCCTCGGCAACCGGGACATCGCCCGCGCCCTGTTCATCAGCGAAGCGACGGTCAAGACCCACCTGGGCCGCATCTACGACAAGCTCGGCGTCGACACCCGCGCGGGCGCCGTCTCGGTGGCCAAGGAGCAGCGCCTCCTGCCGTCCTGACGGGCTCCCCGTCAGCGGCCGTGGCCTTCGGGGTGACCGCCGCCGTGCCGGCCGTCGGGGCGGCGTCGACACCCGCGCGGGCGCCGTCTCGGTGGCCAAGGAGCAGCGCCTCCTGCCGTCCTGACGGGCTCCCCGTCAGCGGCCGTGGCCTTCGGGGTGACCGCCGCCGTGCCGGCCGTCGGGGCCGACGATCGTCCACGGCCGCATCAGGTCGTCGGCCTCGTGTTCCAGGATGTGGCAGTGGTGGACGTACGGCTGGCGGGCCCGGCGCCCCGGCGGCTCCGCCCGGCGGAAGCGTCCCGGCGGGGCCGCCGGCCGGGGTCACCGGCGACCGCCCGCACGCGGGATTGACGGGATCCGGACACCCGGGCCCGGTCTTCGGACAACCCGGCCCGGATTTCCGTCGCGGGCCTGCCGGACCGGCTCCCCCCGATGGCACGCTCACTCGCGCCACCCCCACCCGCACCCGCGAAGGAGTTCCCGTGTCCCACCCCACGCCCTCCCGCCGCACCCGCCTCGCGACCGCCGCCTTCCTCGGCGCCGCCCTCGCCCTCACCGCCGGCACGGCGACGGCGAACACCACGCCCACGGCCCCTACCGCTACCGGCACGGGCACCGGCACCGGCACCGGCACCGGCCAGTACTCCGGCACCGTCCCCCTCGGCACCACCCCCGCCGGCGCCGCCTACCAGCTCCGCGACCCCTCCCGCGGGGGCCAGCGCACCCTCGACGCCCTCAACCAGACCTCCGGCCCCGGCGTCCTGTTCACCGACGCCGACAACGTCTGGGGCACCGGCTTCCCCTCCAACCGCCAGACCGCCGCCGTCGACGTCCACTACGCCACCGCCGTGACCTGGGACTTCTACCGCGCCGCCTTCAACAGAAGCGGCGTACGCGGCGACGGCGTCGCCACCACCTCCCGGGTCCACTACGGCACCGGCTACGGCGGCGCCTTCTGGGACGCGAGCTGCGCCTGCGTCTCGTACGGCGACGGCACCACCCCCGGCCGCCCGCCGACCTCGCTCGACATCGTCGGCCACGAGCTCGCCCACGGCCTGATCGGCTCCACCGCCAACTTCACCGCCGCCGGAGAGCCGGGCGCCCTCGGCGAGGGCACCGCCGACATCCTCGCCACCGCCGGCGAGTTCTTCGCCGAGAACAAGGCCGACGTCGGCGACTACCTCCTCGGCGAGCGCGTCTACGACGGCCCGCCCCGCCGCATGGACCGCCCCAGCGCCGACGGCGTCTCCCGCGACTACTGGTCCGCGGACATCGGCAGCCTCGACCCGTACGCCGCCTCCGGCCCCGCCCGTCACTTCTACTACCTCCTCGCCGAGGGCAGCGGCCCCAAGGAGATCAACGGGGTCGCCTACGACTCCCCCACCCACGACGGCTCCAAGCTCCTCGGCATCGGCCGCGACCGGGCCACCCGGATCTGGTACCGGGCCCTGACCCTCCACATGCGGTCCTCCACCGACTACGCCGCCGCCCGCACCGCCACCATCCAGTCGGCCATCGAGCTCTACGGCGCCGCCGCCCCCGAAGTCGCCCGCGTCGCCGCCGCCTGGAAGGCCGTCAACGTCGGCTGACCCCGGCCCACGGCGCCGGGAGGGGCCCACCCGTGACACCATCGGGGACGTGCTCGACATCGGCTACTCCCTCTCCCGGCGCTTCCCGGACCCCCCGCAGACCGACTACCGCTCGGCGGACGTCCGGACCCTGCGGCACGACCTGTTCTGCGGCGACGTCTACCTCGCGGACACCGTCAAGGACACGGAGGTGTCCACAGCCTGGGGATGGGTGCCGGTCCTCGACTTCGCCTGGGCCCTGTGCGACATCGTCGAGAAGCTCGACGAGGACCCCCGCGGCAGCCGCTCCGCCAACCGCCAGTACGCCGAACTCGACTTCACCGAATCCGCGGACCGGATGCTCTTCGAGCGGCGCTTCGGCTGGGTCGACGTCGAGGCCGACTGGATGGATCCGGAGGAGCCCCCGCTGACCTTCAGCCACCGCCTGCTGCGCCGCGAGGCCCGCGACTTCCTCCACGACCTGATCGCGGACCTCATCGACATGCACGACGGCCTGGCCGACAACCCGGTCATCTGGACCCTCCAGTCCCGCTTCCCCCGCGTCCCGGCGTAACCCCGACAGAGCAGGCCGCCGGGGCCCCCGGGGACCGGCATCCCTGACCCCGAGGCCCCGGCGCCCGGGACGCCCGAGCTCCGGAACCCCCGCGGCCCCGCACCCCCGGACCCCGGCGCCCCCGTCACCCCCCGGACACCGACGCCCGGGACTCCCCGCGCCCCCGGCACCCCCGCCCCCCCCAGGCCCCCCGGCGCCCGGGAGGCGCAGCCGCGCCCCGCCTACCCCTCCACCCGGAGCCCCAGCTGCGCCGCCAGGGCCGGGGCCAGGTCGAACAGCTGCGCCGGACTGATCACCGCCCCGGACAGGGCCTCCACCCCGCGCGCGATCCCCAGCTCCGACGCCGCCCGCAGGTCCACGTCGGCCATCCGCGCCCCCGTGAAGTCCGCCCCCCGCACCACGCAGCCCCGGAACTCCACCCGCTCCATCACCGCACCCCCGAAGTCCGGCTCCACCAGCACGCACCCGTCGAAGACCACGTCCTTCAACCGCGCCGTCCGCAGGTTGAGGTAGTCGATCTTCCCGCCCCGTACGAGCACCCGCTCCAGCACCGCCCCGTGCAACTGCGCCCCGCCGAGCCGCGCCTCCACCAGCTCCACGTCCCGCAGCGACGCCCCCGCCAGATCCGTCCCGACTCCCCGGACCCCCTCCAGCACCGAGTCCAGGATCCGCGCCTTCGCCAGCCCCGCCCCGTCCAGCGCGCACCGGCGCAGCGCGCAGTCCATGAACCGCGCCCCGACGCCCTCCTCCCCCGCCAGATCGAGGTCCGCGAACTCCAGTCCGTCGTAGTCCCCGTCCGGCTCCAGCCCACCGCCCTCCCACGCCACCAGCCCCGGCAGCCGGACCTCCGGCCGCCTCGCCGCCTTGACCGCCTTGACCGCCTGCCCACGCACCCGCTCGTTCCGCACCATCCCCCCATCGTGACCCACGGGACCGACAACGGAACGCCCTTGACCTCAACCACGCTTCAGGTCCCAGGCTGGCGCGCATGCACACCATGCGCGCCATCCGGCTCCACGCCTTCGGCCCCGCCGAGAACCTCTCCTACGAGACCGTCCCCCGCCCCGTCCCCGGCCCCGGCCAGGTCCGCATCGCCGTCGCCTCCGCCGGCGTCCACCTCCTCGACGTCAACCTCCGCAAGGGCATCGAGGGGCCCGCGGCACCCCTGCCCGCACTCCCCACCACCCCCGGTCGCGAAGTCGCCGGCACCGTCGACGCCCTCGGCCCCGGCACCGATCCCGCCTGGCTCGGCCGGACCGTCGTCGCCCACCTCGGCTTCGCCCCGGGCGGCTACGCCGAGTACGCCGTCACCGACGCCGCCCGCCTCCACCCCGTCCCCGAGGGCCTCGACACCGCCCAGGCCGTCACCATGATCGGCACCGGCCGCACCACCCTCGGCATCCTCCAGTTCGCCGACCTCGGCCCCGGCTCCACCGCCCTGATCACCGCCGCCGCCGGCGGCATCGGCACCCTGCTCGTCCAGTGCGCCAAGAACGCCGGCGCCACCGTCGTCGCCCTCGCCGGAGGCCCCGCCAAGACCGCCCTGGCCGCCGCCAACGGCGCCGACCTCGCCGTCGACTACACCGCCGACGACTGGGCCGACGCCGTCCGCGCCCACCACCCCGACGGCGCCACCGTCCTGTTCGACTCCGTCGGCGGCGCCACCGCGCGGACCGCCCTCGGCCTCCTCGCCCCCGGCGCCCGCCACCTCGTCCACGGCCGGTCCTCCGGCCCCCTCACCCTCACCGACGCCGAACAGGACGACCTCACCGCCCGCGGCATCACCACCCGGGGCGTCCTCGGCCCCGCCATGCTCGAAGCCGTCGGAGCCCCCGACCCGATGCGCGTCCTGGAAACCCGCGCCCTCGAAGAAGCCGCCACCGGCCGGCTGCGCCCCGCCGTCCAGCGCTACCCCCTGGCCGAAGCCGCTGCCGCCCACCACGCCCTCGAAACCCGCGCCACCACCGGCAAGGTCGTCCTGGAGCCCTGACCGATCCCGCCCGGGCCCTCCCGGCCCGCTCGCCCGGCACCGCACCCCGCCGCACCACCGAGGCGCGGTGCCAGACCGCACCCGCTCGACCGACAGGATCCGCACGCGACGCCCCGCCACCGGACCCCCGTCACGACGCCCCCCGCACCCGCGCCGCCTCGCCCCGGGCGAACGCCGCCTCCGCCCGGTACCGCCGACGGTCCTGCGGAAACACCAGCACCCCCGCCAGCCCCTCCGAGGCCACCGCCACCTCCTCCCACCACCCGGCCAGTTCCGCCGCCGGGCACCCCGGAGCCGGTCGCCGCCCCCGCACCTCCCGCAACGCCTCCAGAGCCGATCCCAGCTCCCGCGGCACCTCCCCAGCGCAACCGCGCACCCCGCTCACCCCGTACGCCCCAACAACACCTCCGCGACTGCCACTTCCCGCTCCGGCAGCGCCACCTCCCCGTCCTCCACCTCCCACAGACAGTTCTGCACCACCCGCCCCAACGTCCACGCCCGCGCCCGCTCCCGCTCCAGCCCCACCACCTCCGTCAGCAGGTCGAACCGCCACCCGACCTCCCGCGCCCGGAACCCGTTCACCAGCGCCGGCAGCAAGTCGAACCCCGGATCCCCCGCCAGCGGCTTCGGATCGATCGCCAGCCACGGCTCCCGCACCCCCGCCAGCACGTTGTCGAAGTGCAGGTCCCAGTGCAGCAACCGGTCCCCCGGCTCCCCCGCCACCTCCGCCAACGCCGCCGCGCAGTCCCGCAGCAACCGCCGCTCCCCCGCGTCCGCCAGCCCCCCGGCCGCCTCCGGCACCCCCGCCAGCAGCCCCTCCGCGACCTCGCCCAGCCCCCGCAGCCCCTCCGGCGCCCGCACCGACGTCAGCCGCGCCAGCAACTCCGCCACCACCGTCACCGCCGCCCGCGCGTCCCGTTCCACCAGCTCCGACAGGTGACGCCCCGCGTCCAGCCGCTCCAGCAGCAACGTCCCCGTCGGCCCGTCCCACTCCAGCAGCTCCACGCAGCCCCGCCCGCCCCACGCGCGCAGCGCGACCGGCTCCCCCGCGCTCTCCTCGTCCGGGACCAGCAGCTTCAACGCCGCCTCCGTACCGTCCGCCCGCACCACCGGCAGCACCAACGCCGTCATCCCGTGCATCGCGGGCCCCGTCACCCGCAGCCCCCACCGCTCCAGGAACTCCGCCGCCCGCCCCGGCAGCCCCGCGATGAACTCCCGTCCCGCCGCGCCGCCGTACCGCAGCTGCACCTCGACCAACCCGGCCGGAATCTCCACCATGAGCCCGACCCTACGCAGCTACGCCCCGACGCCCGCGTCCTTGAGGGTCCGCGCGAAACCGGCCGCGTCGAACATCGACCCGTCCTTCGCCCCCACCGGCTTCCCGTCCACCAGCACCGCCGGCGTCCCCTGCATCCCCGTCGCCTCGAAGGCCTCCTCCGCCCCGGCGACCCACCCCGTGTGCGTCTCCTCGGCCACGGCCCGGTCGAAGGCCTCCCCGCGCAGCCCCGGCACCCGCTCGGCGATCCGCAGCAGCAACTCGTCGGTGAACCTCCCCTTCGGCTGGCTCGCGAAGACCGCCGCGTGGTACTCGGCGAACTTCCCCGCGTCCACCGACGCCCGCAGCGCGTTCACCGCCTTCACCGAACCGCTCGCCCCGCCCCGGTCGAGGAAGGAGGCCAGCAGGTACTCGATCCTCACCCCACCCTCGTCCGCCAGCTTCAGCAGCGTCTCCCCGCCCGCCGCCTCGAACTTCGCGCAGGCCCCGCACCGCGGATCCACCAGGACCTGGACGGTGCGCGGCGCCCCGGGCCGCCCCACGACCACCTTCCCCCCGTCCACGGCGGCGGGCAGCTTCGCCAGCCGGTCCGCGATCGGGCTGGTCCGCACGACCGCCGAAGCCGACGACCCCGCGTCCGAAGCCGCTCCGCCGCCCGCTCCGCAGCCCGCCACCGCGCCGCCCAGCAGCGCCGCCGCCGCTGCCGCCGCGACGAGCCGTCCCGCGCGCCCTGCCCTCCGTACACCCGGTATCACCCGACGACACCCTCTCCATAAAAAACTCATAAACCCTAAAACCGACAAACCCCCTTCGACACCCTACGCAACGCCCCGCACCCCCCACATCGGCCATCCGGCCTGCCAACGCCCTCCGAAACACGACACCCCGCCCCTGGACACCCCTCGAACACCCCGTGTACCAACTCCCCCATGACGATCAACGGCGGTATCTCCTTCTGGTACGCGACCGACACCACCGCCCACCAGCCACCCCGCGCCCCCCTCACCGCCGACGCCACGGCAGACGTCGTCATCGTCGGCGGCGGCTACACCGGCCTGTGGACGGCCTACTACCTCAAGCGCGCCGCCCCCGATCTCCGCGTCACCGTCCTGGAGCAGAAGTTCTGCGGCTACGGCGCCTCCGGCCGCAACGGCGGCTGGCTCTACAACGGCATCGCCGGACGCGACCACTACGCCGCCCTCCACGGCCACCAGGCCGCCCTCCGCCTCCAGCACGCCATGAACGACACCGTCACCGAGGTCATCGACACCGCCGCCAAGGAGGGCATCGACGCCGACGTCCACCGCGGCGGAGTCCTCGAAGTCGCCCGCACCCCCGCCCAACTCGCCCGCCTCAAGGCCTTCCACGCCGCCGAACTCGGCTTCGGCGAGAGCGACCGGGTCCTCTACGACGCCACCGACACCCGCGCCCACATCGACGTCGCCGACGCCGTCGGCTCCAGCTGGACCCCGCACGGAGCCCGCATCCACCCGCTCAAGCTGGTCCGCGGCCTGGCCGCCGCCTGCGAACGCCTCGGCGTGGTCATCCACGAATCCACCCCCGTCACGGAACTCGCCCCCCGCCGGGCCGTCACCCCGTACGGCACGGTCCGCGCCCCGTACGTCCTGCGCTGCACCGAGGGGTTCACCGCCGCGCTCAAGGGCCAGAAGCGCACCTGGCTCCCCATGAACTCCTCGATGATCGCCACGGCCCCCCTCCCGCAGTCCGCCTGGGACTCCCTGGGCTGGTCGGACCGGGCCGTCCTCGGAGACATGGCCCACGCCTACATGTACGCCCAGCGCACCGCCGACGACCGCATCGCGATCGGCGGCCGCGGCATCCCGTACCGCTTCGGCTCGCGCACCGACAACGACGGCCGCACCCAGCCGGCCACCATCGCCTCCCTGTCCTCCCTCCTCTTCTCCTTCTTCCCGCAGCTCACCGGTACGGAGATCACCCACGCCTGGTCGGGCGTCCTCGGCGTCCCCCGCGACTGGTGCGCCACCGTCACCCTGGACGCCACCACGGGCCTGGGCTGGGCGGGCGGCTACGTCGGCTCCGGCGTGGCCACCGCCAACCTCGCCGCCCGCACCCTGCGCGACCTGGTCCTCGGCGAGAGCACCGACCTGACCGCCCTGCCCTGGGTCCACCACCGCGTCCGCCGCTGGGAGCCCGAACCCTTCCGCTGGCTCGGCGTCCACGCCCTCTACGCCGCCTACCGCGAGGCGGACCGCCACGAATCGACCACCCACCGCCCCACGACGACTCCCCTGGCCCGCCTCGCCGACCGCATCTCGGGCCGCGGCTGAGATACGCGGAAGGCCCCGGGTGATCACCCGGGGCCTTCCGCTTATGTACGAATTCCCTTGATCAGATGCCATCTGACCTGGGACGGAGCCGCCTGTCGGAATCGAACCGACGACCTTCCCATTACAAGTGGGGCGCTCTACCAACTGAGCTAAGGCGGCACAACCTCCACCCGCGACACCGCCGCGCGTGGAGCCGCCATCACTCTACACAGCGCCCGATTCCCCAAGCCATCAGATTGAACCCTCCCCCGCAACCCCTCACGCACACGTTCGTTGAACGAACCGATGTGCCGTTCTGAAGATCAGACCATGGGAGGGGAGATGGCGGACCGAGTAACAGGAGAGGAAGCCCGACGGATCAAGCGCGACCTCCTCGGGGTGGGCGACCGGACCGAGCGCCGGAAGCGGGCCGCGGCGCCGATGAAGGGGCTGATCGGACAAGCGGGCAAACAGCAGCGCGCCTACCGCTTCCGTTTCTATCCGACCGCCGACCAGGCGGCCCAGCTCACGCAGACCTTCGGCGCCTGCCGCTGGGTCTACAACGAAGGCCTCGCCCTCCGGGTGAAGGCCTGGGAGGACCACCGGGTCTCACTGGGTTACGCGGAGACCTGCCGGGCCCTGACCGGGTGGAAGCGCGTACGGGGGACGGCGTGGCTGAAGGAGACCTCGTCCACGGTCCTCCAGCAGTCCCTACGACACCTGGACTCGGCCTTCTCACGATTCTTCAAGGGCTCGGCGAAGTATCCGCGGAGGAAGTCCAAACACCGCTCGAAGGACTCGGCGACCTACGTCCGCACCGGCTTCCGGTGGGTCGAAGACCCGGACCGTCCCGGTACGGCCTCGGTCATGCCGGCCAAGCAGACGGCGCCACTCGACATCCGCTGGTCGCGCGCCCTTCCCCCGGGCCAGTTACCGGTGAAGCTGAACGTCACCCGGGACCGAGCCGGCCGGTTCTTCCTGTCCGTACTGGTGGAGGAGGCGGTCGTCCCGCTGCCCACGATGTTCGTTCCGGGCGGTCGGGAGCCCAAGGCCGTGGGCCTCGACCCCGGCCTCGCGACGCTGGTGACGATGGACGACGGGGAGAAGCTCCCGCACCCCGCCTCCTGGCGAAATACGAGAAGCAGCTCGCGACCCTCCAGCGTGACCTGCACCGGAAGCAGAAGGGTTCGAAGAACCGGGGGAAGGCGCGCGAGCGGATCGCCCGCCTCTACGCCTCGATCGGTGACGTCCGTCGTGACCAGCTGGACCAGCTGACGACCCGCCTCGTGCGCGAGAACCAAGTGCTCGTGGTGGAAGACCTACCCGTCGCCAACCTCCTGCGTGCGGCAACAGGCAGGAACAGGCGCCGCAAAGCGGCCCTGAACCGTTCGATCCTCGACGCCGCCTGGGGTGAACTGCTGCGCCAGCTGCATTACAAGTGCGCGTGGTACGGGCGGACGCTGGTCATCGTTGACCGCTTCTTCCCGTCGACCCGGCGCTGCTCCGCCTGCCACTCGAAGGGCGCGAAGCTCGACGTATCGGACCGTGAGTGGACCTGCGTGGAGTGCGGAGCCACCCATGACCGGGACACCAACGCGGCTGTGAACCTCCGGGACGAAGGGATGCGGCTGTACTGGGCGGCGGCGATGGCCCTGCCTCCGGGGCAGGTACCGCCAAGTGTGATCAAAGCTTCGGAGCTGCTGGACCTCGTACCGGCGGCATAGCGAGGTGAAGCAGTACGGACCGACGGACCGTCGGCCGCAACGCCTGTGGAGCCTGTGTAGGACCGACCAGGTGCGACCCTCAAGGTCTCACCGGGCCGGCGGCGGGCGTCGAAACAGGAACCACTGCTCGCGAGGGCAGTGAGGCGTGGGAGTGCCACGGCCCAAAGCCGGTGCTCTGCCCCGCCCGGCCCGCAATCCGGCCCGTCAGATTGCTGACAGGAGGCTTCACAGCCGGTAGCGTCGGGCGGAGTCCGCTTACTGGACTAGACCTTCCACTCGGATCGTCCGGCACGTTCCTGCCGGTAGAAGGGATTCACCACCATGGCTTCTGTGACTTTCGACCGCGCGACCCGGCTCTACCCGGGCGGCGACAAGCCCGCCGTCGACCAGCTGGAGCTGGAGATCGAGGACGGCGAGTTCCTCGTCCTCGTCGGCCCCTCCGGCTGCGGCAAGTCCACCTCCCTGCGCATGCTCGCGGGTCTGGAGGACGTCAACGGCGGCGCCATCCGCATCGGCGACCGCGACGTCACGCACCTGCCGCCCAAGGACCGGGACATCGCGATGGTGTTCCAGAACTACGCGCTGTACCCGCACATGACCGTCGCCGACAACATGGGCTTCGCGCTCAAGATCGCCGGCGAGGACAAGGCCACCATCCGCCGCAAGGTGGAGGACGCGGCGAAGATGCTGGACCTCACCCAGTACCTCGACCGCAAGCCCAAGGCGCTCTCCGGCGGTCAGCGCCAGCGCGTCGCGATGGGCCGCGCCATCGTCCGCAAGCCGCAGGTCTTCCTCATGGACGAGCCGCTGTCGAACCTCGACGCCAAGCTCCGCGTGTCCACCCGCACCCAGATCGCCGCCCTCCAGCGCGACCTCGGGATCACCACCGTCTACGTCACCCACGACCAGGTCGAGGCCATGACGATGGGCGACCGCGTGGCGGTCCTCAAGGACGGTCTGCTGCAGCAGGTCGACACCCCGCGCAACATGTACGACCGGCCGGCGAACCTGTTCGTCGCCGGGTTCATCGGCTCCCCCGCCATGAACCTCGTCGAGGTCCCGATCACCGACGGCGGCGTGAAGTTCGGCGCGAGCGTCGTCCCGGTCTCCCGCGCGGCGCTGTCGGCGGCCGCGGACGCCGGGGACCGCACGGTCACGGTGGGCGTGCGCCCCGAGCACTTCGACGTCGGCGACGCGGGCGGCCTGACGATCACCGTCAACGTGGTCGAGGAACTGGGCGCCGACGGCTACGTCTACGGCAGCGCCCTGCTCGGCACCGACAAGACCCCGCAGGACATCGTGGTCCGCGTGGGCGGACGCCAGGTCCCGGAGAAGGGCTCGACGATGCACCTGGTGCCGCGCGCCGACGAGATCCACGTGTTCTCGACGTCCACCGGTGCCCGCCTGTCCGACTGACGCGCACCCACGCGCACGCACGCGCAGGAGGGGCGTCCCGCCAAGGGGCGCCCCTTCGGCGTCAGTTGTGGACCGCGGCGCGGGCCGGCGGCACGGAGCCGGGCACCGGCAGCCGCGCGGACGGGGGCACGAACCGCGGCAGACCGGGCCATTCGGCCGCACCCGTCAACCCTTGATTCGAAAAGCCACGTCGAACCATCCCCCGACCGAGTGACTAAATGTCGCCAAATCCTCACCGAACGCTACTCTCGCCCTCGTGACCCACACTGCCCGCCGAATCGGCCGTTCCCTCGCCCTGGTCCTGCCCGTCGTCCTGGTCCTGTCCGGGACCCTCGCGGTCACGATGGTCCCCTGGGCGGACAACTCCCCTTCCCAGATCCTGACCGCCTCCGCCGAGGACGTCTCCGTCCCCGCGAAGCCCCGCGCCGCGCAGGACGTGCTGCGCGACCGGCTGCTCGGTGAAATCCGGCAGGGCGAGGAGCCGGGTGACGTCCTGACCCACCTCCAGCAGGAGGTGGACAAGCGCCCTTCGCTCGCCGACCACTGCGTGGGCATCGCGCGGGCCCTGGGCCGGGCCGCCGTGGACGCGTACGGGCCCACGAAGGCCCAGTCGTTCGCGCGCCCGGTGTGCGACACCTCGTACGCCTCGGGTGTCGCCTCGATGGGCTGACGCCCGCCGCGCCTGCCTCCGCCGGGGCAGGGGCCGTCCCTACGCTGACGGCCATGAGCGATGTTCCCCCCGCACCTCCCGCCTCTACCGTTTCCTCCCAACCCATTGACCGCGCGGCCGCGTTCCCGGCCCCGCCCACCCAGGCGGTCGTCCTGGCGGGCGGCCAGGGATCGCGGCTGCGTCCGTATACGGACGACCGTCCGAAGCCGATGGTCGAGATCCCCGGGACGGGACTGCCGATCATCGGGCACCAGCTGGCCTGGCTGGCGGCGGAGGGGGTCACCGACGTCGTCGTCTCCTGCGGGCACCTCGCGTACGTGCTCCAGGAGTGGCTGGCGCGCGCCCCGCTGCCGCTGCGCGTGACCACGGTGGTCGAGGAGGAGCCGCTGGGGCGCGGCGGCGGCCTCAAGTACGCGGCCCGGCACCTGCCTTACGGGGACCGGCCGTGGTACGCGACCAACGGGGACGTGTGGACGCGGTTCCCGCTGCGCGAGATGGCGGCCTTCCACGAGGAGCGCGGGGCGACCGCCACGCTGGCGCTGGCGCGGCCGCGGATCCCGTGGGGGGTGGTGGAGACGAACGAGTTCGGGCAGGTGCTGGACTTCATCGAGGCGCCGCCGTCGCCGTATTTGGTCAATGCCGGCGTGTACGTGTTCGCCCCCGAATTCACGGCGCTGCTGCCCGATTTGGGGGACCACGAGCGCACGACGTTCCCGCATCTGGCGCGCGAGCGGCGGCTGGCGGGCTTTCCGCTGCCGCAGGGGGCCTACTGGCGGGCGATCGACACGGCGAAGGACCTGACCGAGGCGGCGCGGGAGTTGGCGGCGCAGAACGCCGCCTGAGCCCCCTGCGCGCCGCGGCCCGCCCGCACCGTCCGCCCGTCCCGCAGCCGGCCCCCGGCGTCCGGCCCCCGGACGCGGCCCTCGTACGCGGCCCCCGTACGCGGCCCCCGACGCGGAAGGGCCCGGCGCGCTCGCTGGCGTGCCGGGCCCTTCGGGGTGGGAGGGGTCAGCCGAGGAGGCCGCCGACGAGGCCGGGCTTCTTGGCCGGAGTGTCCCCGCCGCCCCGGCTCCCGGTGGAGGAGGCCGGCGGCTGCTGCGGGCTGGACTGCTTCGGGGTGCTGCTGCGCGGCGTCTGGCCGCTGCCGCCGCTCCTGGTGGCGCTGGGGGCCCCGGAACCGGTGCCGGTCCCGGCGGTCTCCCGGGTGCTGGAGCCGGTACCGGTGCGGCCGGGCTTGGCGGAGGGGGTGGGGGCGGACGCGGAGGGGGTGGCGGCCTGCTTCGAGGGCTGCTGCTGCTTGGCCGCGGGCCCGGATGGCTGGACGGGGGCCTGGGGCAGCGGGCTGCCGGGGAGGTAGTTGCTGGGGGCCTGGCCGGGGCCGGGGACGGTGACGACGGTGCTGGAACGGACGGCGCCGCCGAGGACGGAGCCGATGAGGAGGGTGAGCCCGCAGACGACGGTGGCCATCACCGCGCCGCGGCGCAGGACGCGCCGGCGCAGCCGCCAGAGCTCGACGCGGGGGCCGAGGGTGCGCCAGGCCTCTCCGGAGAGGCGGCCGTCGAGGGAGTAGACGGGCGCGCCGGCGATGATCAGCGGGCTCCAGGCGGCCAGGTAGATGATGTCGGGGGCGTCGTAGGCGGGGACGGTCTTCCAGCTGACCGTCATCAGCAGGGCGGCGGAGAGCAGGGCCCCGATGCAGGCGGCAAAGCGCTGCCAGAGGCCGAAGACGGTCAGGACGCCGACGATGACCTGGAAGAAGGCCACGCTGAGGCCGGCTCCCACGGGGTGGGCCAGCGCGAAGTCGCGCAGGGGTTCGGCCAGGGCCCAGGGGTGCAGGGTGTGGAGCCAGCTGACCATGGAGCCGCGTTCGCCGCCGTCGAAGTAGACGGGGTCGCACAGCTTGCCCATGCCGGCGTAGATGGAGATGAAGCCGAGGAAGACGCGCAGCGGGAGCAGCACGACGCCGAGGTTCATCCGGCGGCCGGGGTAGTAGGAGGCCTGGGCGCGGGGGTCGGCGGGACCGCGCCGGGAGTCGGTGTCGGGGTACTGGGGGTACTCGGGGTACTGGGGGTACTGGGGGTACTGCGGGGGGTACTGCGGGTCGTGCGGCCGGTGGGGCAGGTCCCGTACGGCGGTCAGCGGGCGGGTCTCGTCCCGGTCGCCGTAGGTCCGCTGGCCGATGACGGTGGGGGTGGCGAGGGTGTCGTCGGCGAGGTCGTGCGCGAGGTCGACCCGGGGGATGGTCTGGGTGGCCCCGCCGTCGTATTCGTCGTGTCCGCGGCCGGCCTCCCGCACGGCCTGGAGGAGCCCGCCCGTGGCCGCGGCGTCGCCGGGGGCGGACTTGCCGCTCCAGACGACCGGGGCGCGGCGGCGGGTGGCTCCGGCGGCGGCGACCACGGCGGCGCCGAGTACGGGCGCGCGGCCGGGGGCATTCGCGGGCTTGGAACGCGCGCTCGGGCTCGGTGCGAGCCGCACGCGGAAGCTGGCGTGGTTGACGATGACCTGTGCGGGGTCGCACGGCACCTTGACCATGCTCAGCGCGGGCTGGTCGTCGAACCCTGACGTTCTGGTGTCCACACTCATCTAACCGAGTGATCAGTGTTTAGGACACTGCCTTGACAGCAGGGATCTGTCCGAGACCCGTCAAGATCAAGTCACCCCGCCCGGAACGGGCGGGGTGACACGCTCACGAGTGACTCCCCGTGAGGCAAGTGGATCAAGCGGCGGGGCGGGCGGGCCCTGCCCCGGGGCCGTCGGAAGTGCCCGGCCCCGGCCCTGGCGCCGTCAGACGCGGCTGGCCTCGGCGCGGCGGCGGGCGGCCTCGTAGAGGACGACGCCCGCGGCGACACCGGCGTTGAGCGACTCGGCGCCGCCCGGCATCGGGATGCGGACGAGGTAGTCGCAGTTCTCGCCGACGAGACGGCCGAGGCCCTTGCCCTCGGAGCCGACGACGATGACGACGGGACCGGCGAGCGCTTCGAGGTCGGCGACGGAGTGCTCGCCCTCGGCGGCCAGGCCGACGATGGCCAGACCGGCCTTCTTGTAGTCCTGGAGGGCCCGGGTCAGGTTGGTGACGCGGGAGACCGGGGTGCGGGCGGCGGTGCCGGCGGAGGTCTTCCAGGCTCCGGCGGTCATGCCGGCGGCGCGGCGCTCGGGGATGACCACGCCGTGGCCGCCGAAGGCGGAGACGGAGCGGACGATCGCGCCGAGGTTGCGGGGGTCGGTGACGCCGTCGAGGGCCACGATCAGCGGGTCGTCGCCGTTGTCGTAGGCGTCGGCGGTGAGGTCCTCGGGGTGCGCGTACTCGTAGGGCGGGACCTGGAGGACCAGGCCCTGGTGGTTGAGCCCGTTGGTCATGCGGTCGAGCTCGGGGCGCGGGGCTTCCATCAGGTTGATGTTGCCGCGCTCGCCGGCGAGCTGGATGGCCTCGCGGACGCGCTCGTCGTTGTCGATGAACTGCTGGACGTAGAGGGTCGTGGCGGGCACGCCGTCGCGCAGCGCCTCGAAGACCGGGTTGCGGCCGACGACCATCTCGCTGGTGCCCTTGGGGCCACCGCGGCGCGGGGCCGGGCGGCGCTTGGCGGCCTGGCGGGCCATGGCGCCCGCGATGCGGTTGGCCTTGTGCTTCTTGCGGTCCTCGGCCTTGGGCGTGGGGCCCTTGCCTTCCAGGCCCTTGCGCCGCTGGCCACCGCTGCCGACCGTGGCGCCCTTCTTGTTGGACGTGCGGCGGTTCCTGCGCTGGCTGTTCCCGGCCATGACCTCTACCTGTTTTCGTTGGTGCTGCGATATGTACGTATGAAGAGTGTGCCGCCCGGAAGGCCGGGCGGCACAGTCGGACTGCTCCGGAGGGCCCTGTCGGTGGTACGCGCCTAGCGCGGGCCGAGGGTCCAGCGGGGTCCGGTGGGGCTGTCCTCGATGACCAGGCCGGACTGCTGGAGCTGGTCGCGGATGGCGTCGGCGGTGGCCCAGTCCTTGCGGGAGCGGGCGGACTCGCGCTGCTCCAGGACGAGGCGCACGAGGGTGTCGACGGCGCCGTGCAGGTCCTCGCCCCGGTCGGCCGCCTCGCCGGCCCAGTGCGGGTCGAGCGGGTCCAGGCCGAGGACGCCCAGCATGGCGCGCACCTCCGAGAGACGGGCGATGGCCGCGTCCTTGTCGTCGGCGGCGAGGGCGCTGTTGCCCTGGCGGACCGTGGTGTGGACGATGGCGAGCGCCTGCGGGACGCCCAGGTCGTCGTCCATGGCCTCGGCGAAGCCCGGCGGGACCTCGGCGGCGGCCTCGACGGGCCCGCCCGCCTTCTCGATGACGCGCTGGTAGAAGCCCTCGATGCGAGCGAAGGCGGACTCCGCCTCGCGCAGGGCCTCCTCGCTGTACTCGATCATCGAGCGGTAGTGCGGGGTGCCGAGGTAGTAGCGGAGCACGATCGGGCGCCACTGCTTGACCATCTCGGAGACGAGGACCGAGTTGCCGAGCGACTTGGACATCTTCTCGCCGGACATGGTGACCCAGGCGTTGTGCACCCAGTACGTGGCGAACTCGTCGCCGAAGGCGCGGGCCTGGGCGATCTCGTTCTCGTGGTGCGGGAAGATCAGGTCCAGGCCGCCGCCGTGGATGTCGAAGGCCTCGCCGAGGTACTTGTGCGCCATGGCGGAGCATTCGAGGTGCCAGCCGGGACGGCCGCGGCCCCACGGGGTCTCCCAGGAGGGCTCGCCGGGCTTGGCGGACTTCCACATGGCGAAGTCGCGCGGGTCGCGCTTGCCGGTCTCGCCGGTGGACTCCGGCTGGCGGATGTTGTCGAGCTCCTGGCGGGAGAGCGACAGGTAGCCGGGGAAGGACTTCACGTCGAAGTAGACGTTGCCCTCGGACTCGTACGCGTGGCCGCGCTCGATGAGCCCGCGCATCATCTCGACCATCTCGGGGACGTGACCGGTGGCGCGGGGCTCGTAGGTCGGCCGCAGGCAGCCCAGGGCGTCGTAACCGTTGTTGAAGGCCAGCTCGTTGTCGTAGCCGATGGACCACCACGGGCGGCCCTGCTCGGCGGACTTCGCGATGATCTTGTCGTCGATGTCGGTGACGTTGCGGATGAAGGTGACGTCGTAGCCGCGGTACGCGAACCAGCGGCGCATCACGTCGAAGTTCAGGTAGGACCTGATGTGCCCGATGTGCGGGGCGGCCTGCACGGTCGCGCCACAGAGGTAGATCGAGACGCAGCCCGGAACGAGCGGGGTGAAGTCGCGGATCTGCCGGGCGCTGGTGTCGTACAGGCGAATAGTCACGGCATCCAGGGTAGTGGGCCTCTAGCAGTGCCCCGCGACCCTTTGGGCACCCGGGGGCGGGTTTGTTGGCGAAGAGGCGCGGACGGGGGCCCCGCGAGGTCCCGTACGGGCGGTTTACCCGCCTTGCCCGGCACCTTCCGCCGCCCGCGGCGCCCCGGGCAGCCGCGCGGCCTCGACCGGGGCGCGAGGCCCCGGCCCGGCGGGCCG
>NZ_JBFRER010000044.1:0-53301 GCF_052114405.1 Streptomyces sp. M-16
GCGGCGGCTCGCCCAGCTGCTGGCGGACCGCACCGCCGCGGCCGGCGGCGGCGGGCGGCGCGGGGCCGCCCCGGATCTGACGGAGCTCCTCCCGCAGTGGCTGGCCGCGGCCGGCCGGCACGGCTACCGCGCTCCCGAGGCACTGCTCCCGGCGCTGCTGGACGCGGCGCGGGCCCGGACCGACCTGCGCCCCCAGGCCCTGGCCCTGGCCGGGGTCCGGGGGCTGTGGCTGGCCCGGCTGAATCCGGACTGGCGGTTCGCGCTGCGCGGGACGGCGGGCGGCGGCGGGGGCCTGCCCGACCCGGCGGACGGCCCGGCGGTGGAACGGCTCTGGGAGGAGGGACTGTTCGCGGAACGGGTCGCCCTGCTCGGCATCGTACGGGCGCACGAGGCGGCGGCCGCGACCCGGCTGCTGGCCACGACCTGGCCCACGGAACGGGCGGAGGACCGGCTGATGTTCCTCGACTCGCTCAGGACCGGGCTCTCCGCGGCGGACGAGCCGTTCCTGGAAGCGGCACTGGCCGACCGCAGCCGCAACGTCCGGGCGACCGCCGCCGAGCTGCTCTCCGCCCTGCCGGGTTCGGCGCTCGCCGCGCGGATGGCCGAACGGGCGCTGGCCTGCGTGGGCCCGGGTGTCGTCGAACCGCCCGCGGAGTGCGATGCGGGGATGCTGCGCGACGGGGTGGTCAAGCGACCGCCCGCGGGACGCGGGGAACGGGCGTGGTGGCTGGGCCAGCTGGTGGAGGCGGCTCCCCTGTCCTGCTGGCCGGAGCGGTTCGGGGGGCTCGACCCGGCCGGGATCGTGGCACTGCCGGTGCCCGGGGGCTGGGCGGAAGAGCTGCATGCGGCGTGGTGCCGGGCGGCGGTGCGCCAGCGGGATCCGCGGTGGTCGAAGGCCCTGCTCGGCCCGGCCTCCGCACCACCCGCGGCGGGCCCGGGGACCGCCTCGCTGGCGGAGCGGGCGAAGCTGCTGGAGACCCTGCCCGAGGGGGAACGGGCCGACTGGGTAGCGGAGTTCGTACGGGCGCACGGCCTGTCGGAGGCCTTCCAGCTGCTCGGCGTGTGCCGGGTCCCCTGGGCCGGGGCGCTGGGCCGGGCGGTGGTCGACGCCCTGGATGCGGCACGCGAGGCGGGCAGCTACCCGTGGAGCTTCAGCGGGGTGATGGGCCTGGCGGAACGCTGCCTCGATCCCGCCGAGGCGCCCCGCCTGGAAGCCCTGACCGCCGTCGGGGAGGATCCCCAGGACGCCTCCCCGGGCGCTGCCGCGTACTGGTCGGAAGCCTTCCAGCGACTGGTGGCCACCCTGCGCCTGCGCGCGGCGATGCTCGCCGAACTGGCCCCGCCCGCCTGACGCGCCGACGCGCGGGAAGCGGGGCGGGACACCGACCGGACGGGTTACGCCTGGCGGACGTTCGCGTTGACCCAGTCCACGATGGCGGTGGTCGTGGCACCCGGGGTGAAGATCTCCGCGACGCCCTTGGCCTTGAGCGGGGCGATGTCGTCCTCGGGGATGATCCCGCCGCCGAAGACCTTGATGTCCTCGGCGTCACGCTCCTTGAGGAGTTCGAGGACGCGCACGAACAGCGTGTTGTGCGCCCCGGAGAGGATCGAGAGGCCGATGGCGTCCGCGTCCTCCTGGATCGCGGTGTCCACGATCTGCTCGGGAGTCTGGTGGAGGCCGGTGTAGATGACCTCCATGCCGGCGTCCCGCAGCGCCCGCGCGATCACCTTGGCGCCGCGGTCGTGGCCGTCGAGACCCGGCTTGGCCACCACCACACGGATCGGACCGGTCACACCCATCGCACTGCCTCCCGAGTGAACGAACGTTAAGTACAGCATTGCGCACGCCGCCGTTTCGCGGTCAACCACGAGGGGGAAATCACACGTGGGACGCCGCTGATTCACCACCGCCCGGTCGCCCCGTCACCGTGCCGACAGCCGCGCGGCACGGTGACGGGGCCGCGTCGGCGGCACGGCCCCGCACCCAAGAGGTCCAGGGGAGGCCGTCCATGGGGCTGATGACCGCGCCGCCGCCCGTACCGCGAACGGGTGCCGCACTGCGGGCCGCGCTGCTGGAGGCGGTGGTGCTCGCCGGGCACCTGCTCCTCTACCCCACCGGGGTGCGGTCGGAGGACCCGCCGGCCGACGGCCCCGCGGCGCTCCCGCCCGTGCTGCTCCTGCACGGCTTCACCGACAACCGCTCCGTCTTCGTCCTGCTGCGCCGCGCCCTCGGCGCGGGCGGCCGGCGGCGCGTGGAGACGTACAACTACTCACCCTTCACCCGCGATCTGCGCGTCACGGCCCGCCACCTGGCCCGCCGCGTGGAGGAGCTGTGCGAGCGCAGCGGGCAGGAGCGGGTGGACCTCGTCGGCCACAGCCTCGGCGGACTGGTCGGCCGGTACTACGTCCAGCGGCTCGGCGGCGACGCGCGCGTGCGCACCCTGGTCACCCTGGGCACCCCGCACGAGGGGACCCGCGTGGCCCCCTTCATGGACGCGCACCCGCTGGTCCGCCAGATGCGTCCCGATTCCGAGGTGATGGCGGAGCTGCGCGCCCCCGTGCCCGGCTGCCGGACCCGCTGCGTGGCGTTCTGGAGCGAGTTCGACGCGCTGATGGCCCCCACCGGCACGGCGCGGATCGAGCACCCGGACCTGGATGCGACGAACATCCAGGTCACGGGCATCGGGCACCTCGCGCTGCCGGTGCACCCGGCCGTCATCACCGCCGTCCGCCGCGCGCTCGACGGCCCGGTCCGCGCCACCGACGGCGCTGTCCGCCCCACCGAAAACCTCCGCCCCACGGGAACCGACGGGGAGAGCCAGGCCATCTGAGCCTCCGAGAGAACGGACCGGGGAGGACGCATGGGCACCGACAGCGCGCCGCGCCGGGGACCGTGGGCCGCGGGTCTGGCGAACCTGGCGCTCGGCGTGCCCGCGATCGTCCCCTTCCACCTCCTGTGGTGGGTGGTGACCGAGTACCTGCCCATGGACTGCCACAGCACGGACGACCTCGCCGACCCGAACCTGCGCAACTGCGACTACACCACCCTCGACCACTCCACGGCCGTTCTGTTCCTGCTGGTCGTGACCGGGGTGCTGCTGATCGGCGCGGTCCTCGTCGTCGACGCCGTCCTGCCCCCGAAGGAGCGGCGGCGGGTCTGGCTGGGGTCCGCCGCGCTCATACCGGTGCCGTTCGTCCTGCTCCTGGCGCTGGCCTCGTCCGACACCGCCTGACGGACAAACGAAACTCGAACGAATTTCGAACTCAAGGCCAAGGCTCGGTGATACGGCGACCGAAAGGCCGCCGAATGCCCGGTTCCCCCGAGACCGGAACCCGCCGAAGATTGTCGTGGCGAGTAACCGCCGGGTACAGTCACGCCACTGCTCTCCTCCGGTGAACCTTGAGTTCCCGGCCACCCAGGCCCCCCACTGCCGAGGCGAAAGAGAAGTTGGTGAACGACCGCCCGACGTCGGGCCAGTATCCCGAAATGGGATACGACGGCCTTTCCACCACCACTTTCGCTGGTGACCAGGCATACGTTTCCTACGAAACGGAGGGTCAGGGCTACCAGTACGTCACGGACTACGGCATCGGCGGCGCCTACGACGCGTCCGCGAACACCGGCTCGTACGACACCACCGCCTGGGCCCCGCAGGAGAACTACCTCGCCAGCGTCCCCTCCCAGGGCGTCCCCGAGGGCACGACCGGAACCGGCGGCTGGGGAGCGGACACCGGCGCCTGGAGCGCACCGGCCACCGACTACGCGTCGTCGCCCGGGGCCTTCGCCTACGACCCCACCGGCGTGGACCAGAGCGGACATTGGACCCTCCCCGGCTACGGGCAGGACACCGGCGCCTACGACGCCACCGCCTGGAACGGCGGCGGCGCCACGGACCCGGCGGCCGAGGCCTACGCCGGCTACGACGCCACGACCGTCGTCCCGGCCGTCCCCGCAACCGACGCCGGAGCCGGAGCGGATCCGTACGACGGGACCGGTCCCTACGGCGATCACTACGCCGACGACGAGACCTCCGTCTTCGAGCCCCTCGCCTTCACGGTCGAGGAGGAGCCCGAGTTCACGGAGGTCGTGCACGACCTGCCCACGCAGGCCATGCCCGTCGCCCCCGCCGAACCGCGCGCGGCGCGCCGCGCCACCGGCAGGAACTCCGCCAAGAACAACGCCAAAAGCGGCAGGACCAAGGCCAAGGGCAGTGCCGAGGAAGCGCACGCCGGCAACCGTCGCCGCTCCCCCGCCAAGCGCTCCGCCCTGCTGACCGTGGCCGTTCCCTCCGTCTGCGTGATGGGGGTCGCGGGAGTCGCCGCCGCTTCCGTCGGCGGGCTCACCGGCACCGCCAGGCCGGCCGAGGAACCGACCACCATGGCCGCCGCCGACCCCGCGTCGGTGAAGCCGGTCGCGGCGAACAACAAGCTCGACACGCAGCTGGTCGCGCTCAGCGCCGACGCGGGCGACTTCGCGGACCGCGCGAGCCGCACCCAGGAGCGCATCGACCTCAAACAGCGCCAGGAAGACGACAAGAAGAAGCGGGCCGAGGAGGCGGCGGCCAAGGAGGCGGCCCGCCCCAAGTTCGCGCTCCCGGTCACCCAGCACGGCCTGAGCGCCGGGTTCGGACAGGCCGGCGGCATGTGGATGTCGGTGCACACCGGCATCGACTTCCCGGTCTCCTACGGAACCCCGGTCATGGCCGCCACCGACGGCACCGTGCGCACCCAGTGGAACAGCGCCTACGGGAACATGGCCATAGTGACTTCGCCCGACGGCACCGAGACCTGGTACTGCCACCTCAGCAGCACCAAGATCCGGTCCGGCAAGGTGCAGGCCGGCGATGTCATCGCCTACTCCGGCAACTCGGGCAACTCCACCGGCCCGCACCTCCACTTCGAGGTACGGYCCGGCGCCGGCGCCGCGATCGACCCCGCGTCGTGGCTGCGCACCCACGGCCTGGACCCGACGTAACCACCCGACGCGACGGGCCGGGGCCACCGGACCCGACGGAGCCATCGGACCCCACGGATCCGGAGAGGCCGGACTGCCGCCCCCGCTACAGCTTCTGGACCGGCGCGTAGCGCAGCAGGAGCCGCTTCGGCTTGGCGTCCCCGAAGTCGATGGTGGCCTGAGCGTCCGCGCCGGCTCCCCTGACCTCCATGACGGTGCCCAGCCCGAACTGGTCGTGCGTGACCCGGTCCCCGACCGCCAGCGCGATGACCGGCTTGTCGGCGGCGCGGCGCGTGGCGAACCCGGACGGGCCCGACTTCGTACGCGACGAGGACAGGAACGCCTCGGGCGAGGTCCCGAACGAGGACCTGCCGCCGGACGACGCCGAGGACGAGCCGTACCCGGAGCCGCGCACCGGTCCCGCCGGCTTCTGCGAGGCACCCGTCCGCTTCCACTGGAGGTACTCGGCCGGGATCTCCTCCAGGAACCTTGAGGGCGGGTTGTACGAGGGAGTGCCCCAGGCGCTGCGCATGCTGGAGCGGGTCAGGTACAGCCGCTCGCGGGCACGCGTGATGCCGACGTAGGCGAGGCGGCGCTCCTCCTCCAGCTCCTTGGTCTGCCCGAGCGCGCGCATGTGCGGGAAGACCCCGTCCTCCATGCCCGTCAGGAAGACCACCGGGAACTCCAGGCCCTTGGCGGTGTGCAGGGTCATCAGCGTGATGACGCCACTGCCGTCCTCGTCCTCGTCGGGGATCTGGTCGGAGTCGGCGACGAGCGCGACCTGTTCCAGGAACTCGGCCAGGGTGCCGGGGTTGGACTCGTCGCGGGCCTGCTCGAACTCCAGGGCCACGGCGGCGAGTTCCTGGAGGTTCTCGATGCGCGTCTCGTCCTGCGGGTCGGTCGACGCCTGGAGTTCGGCGAGGTACCCCGTGCGCTCCAGGACCGCCTCCAGCACCACGGCCGGACCGGCGCCGGAGTCGACGATGGTCCGCAGCTCCTCCATCAGCACGTTGAACCGCTTGACGGCGTTGGTGGAGCGGGCGGCCATGCCGAAGGCCTCGTCCACGCGGCGCAGGGCCTGCGGGAAGGTGATCTTCTCGCGCAGCGCGAGCGCGTCGATCATCGCTTCGGCCCGCTCGCCGATGCCGCGCTTGGGCACGTTCAGGATGCGCCGGAGCGGGACGTTGTCCTCGGGGTTCGCCAGGACGCGCAGGTAGGCCAGGACGTCCCGGACCTCCTTGCGCTCGTAGAACCGGACGCCGCCGACGACCTTGTAGGGCAGTCCGACGCGGATGAAGATCTCCTCGAACACGCGCGACTGCGCGTTGGTCCGGTAGAAGATCGCCACGTCGCCGGCCTTGGCGTCGTCGGCGTCGGTGAGCCGGTCGATCTCGTCGGCGACGAACTGGGCCTCGTCGTGCTCGGTGTCCGCGACGTAGCCGGTGATCACCGCGCCGGAGCCGGCCTGGGTCCACAGGTTCTTCGCGCGGCGGTTCTCGTTGCGCTCGATGACGGCGTTGGCGGCGGACAGGATCGTCTGCGTGGAGCGGTAGTTCTGCTCCAGCAGGATCGTGGTCGCGTCCTTGTAGTCCTCTTCGAACTGGAGGATGTTGCGGATCGTCGCGCCGCGGAAGGCGTAGATCGACTGGTCGGCGTCGCCCACCACGCACAGTTCGGCGGGCGGCAGGTCCGGGTAGCCGGGGCCGACGAGCTCGCGCACGAGGGTGTACTGGGCGTGGTTGGTGTCCTGGTACTCGTCGACCAGCACGTGGCGGAAGCGGCGCCGGTAGTGCTCGGCCACGTCCGGGAAGGCCTGGAGCAGGTGGACGGTGGTCATGATGATGTCGTCGAAGTCGAGGGCGTTGGCCTCGCGCAGCCGGCCCTGGTACATCGCGTACGCCTGGGCCAGGGTCTTCTCGAAGCCGTCGGCGGCCTGCGCGGCGAAGGCGTCCTCGTCGATCAGCTCGTTCTTGAGGTTCGAGATCTTGGCGTTGAAGGACTTCGGCGGGAACTTCTTCGGGTCCAGGTCCAAATCGCGGCAGACGAGCGCCATCAGGCGCTTCGAGTCGGCCGCATCGTAGATCGAGAACGAGGAGGTGAAGCCGAGCCGCTTCGACTCGCGGCGCAGGATCCGCACGCAGGCGCTGTGGAAGGTCGAGACCCACATGGCGTTGGCGCGCGGGCCGACGAGGCCCTCGACGCGCTCCTTCATCTCGCCGGCGGCCTTGTTGGTGAAGGTGATCGCCAGGATCTGGCCGGGGTGGACGCCCCGCGCGGACAGCAGGTGTCCGATGCGGTGGGTCAGCACCCTGGTCTTGCCGGAACCGGCGCCGGCCACGATGAGCAGCGGCGAGCCCGCATGCACCACGGCCGCGGCCTGCTCGGTGTTCAGCCCGTCCAGGAGCACCGCCGGGTCGATGACGGGCCGGGGGGCGCCGTCCCGGTAGTACGCGTCCCCGCTCATGGGCAGGTCGAACCGGCCCCCGAAGAGGTCGTCCGCGCCCTGCTCCGGGGCGGGGTGGTCCTCGGGCGGGGGCGGCACCTCGTCGGAGGGGGTGAGGTCCGCCAGGAAACTGTCGTCAAAGAGGCTGCTCATCGCCTTCCGAGTTTAGAGGCCGGGACCGACAGCCGGTCCCGCCCCCGGAAAATCGGTCGGAATCCACAGGGGAGCGCGAGCGCTCCGCCGGACCGGAGGGCGCCCGTCCGGGCCCCCGGGACCGGCTAGCCGGCCCGCAGCACGACGTCCAGCAGGCCGGGGAAGCGCGCGTCGAGGTCCGTGCGGCGCAGGGCGAGCAGGTGCTTGCGGCCGCGCGGGTGCTGGAGGATCACGCCGCTCTCGCGCAGGGCCCTGATGTGGTGGGTGACGCTGGAGCGCGGCAGGTCGGGGACCACGTCCCCGCAGCAGGACTCCTCGCCGGCGGCCAGCCTGCGGACGATCTCCAGCCGGGCGGGGTGGCCCAGCGCCGCGAGGACCGCGGCCAGCTCGATCCGGTCGGCGGCGGGATGGGCCGGCTCGGCGGCGGGGACGGGCGTCATGGGACCACCCTACGCAGGTCCCGTACGGCCCCCGGTCGCCGCCCGAACACCGCCGTCGGGGGCTCCGGGGCCGCCCCGTACGCTCGTCGGCATGACTGTCCTCACCCACGCTTTCGTCGGCCTGCACATCATCGGCATCGCCTCCCTCCTGGGCGGTTTCCTCACCCAGATGAAGGCCATGGGCGCCGGCACCGCCCGTTTCGTGCCCGCGATGCTGCACGGCGCGCTCACCATGCTCATAACCGGCGTCCTGTTGGTGGGCTTCCGCGAGATGGGTGACGGCGCCCCCCTCGACCACGTCAAGATCGGCGTGAAGCTCGCGGTCCTCTTCGTGATCCTGGCGATCGTCTACGTCAAGCGCGACGAGGAGCGAGCGGAGAAGGGCCTCTTCGCGGCGGTCGGCGGACTGACCGTCGCCAACATCTTTATCGCCGTCCTCTGGCACTGACCCGTCCCTTCCCGGTCATCCGCGGTCGGAGACGGCCAGTTCGGGTCAACTCGTCATCGCCCCGTTACCTCCGGGTTTAGCGTCCTCCCCCAAGACCGACGGAAGGACGTGAGGCCCCCGTGGCCAGTCATCGAAAGCCCCGGCAGCGCCCGCTCGCCGGCGGCACCGTACGGACCGCCGCCACCCTCGCCCTCGCGGGCGCTGCCACCGCCACCGCCTTCGAAGGCACCTCGCACGCCGACTCCCAGCCCACCCCCGCCCAGGTCAAGGCGGAGGTCGACCGGCTCTACGGGGACGCCGAGGCGGCGACGGAGCGGTACAACGGGGCGAAGGTGAAGGCCGACGAGGCCGAGCGCGCGCTGAGTGGCCTGCGCGACGAGGCCGCCCGCAAGGAGGACCGGCTCAACACCGCCCGCCGCTCGCTCGGCGCGGTGGCCGCGACCCAGTACCGCAGCGGCGGTCTCGGCCCGGCCCTGCAGCTGGCCATGGCCACCGACCCGCAGGACTACCTGGAGCGGGCCTCCCTCCTGACCCGCGCCGGCGACCGCACCGCCGCCGACGTGGCCTCCGTACGGCGTGGCCTCGACGAGGCCGGGCAGCTGCGCGACAAGGCCGCCGGGCAGCTCGCGGACCTGCGGGCCCGGCGGGACGAGCTGGCCGAGCAGAAGGCCGTCATCGAGGGCAGGATCGCCACCGCGCAGCGCCTCCTGGCCCGGCTCACCGCCGAGGAACGGGCCGCCTACGAAGCCCGGTCCGGCGGCGACGCCCCCGCACCGGCCGGCGCCACCGCACCGGCCCGCCTCCCCGGCGCACGGACCTCCGCCCCGCCGGCCCCCTCCGACGGCTCCCGCGCCGCACGGGCGGTGGCCTTCGCGTACGCGGCGATCGGCAAGCCGTACGTATGGGGCGCGACCGGACCGGGCTCCTACGACTGCTCGGGCCTGACCCAGGCGGCCTGGAAGTCGGCCGGGGTCTCCCTGCCCCGGACCACCTACACCCAGATCAACGCCGGACAGCGCGTCACCCGGGACGGGCTCGCCCCCGGGGACCTGGTCTTCTTCTACTCCGGGGTCACCCACGTCGGCATGTACGTCGGCCACGGCCAGATGATCCACGCCCCGCGCCCCGGCTCGACGGTCCGCCTCGCGCCGGTGGACTCGATGCCCTGGGCGGGCGCCTCCCGCCCGGCGTAGCGGCCCCGGCGGCCCCGGTGGCTCCAGCGGCCCCAGCTTGCGGCTTCCGGCTTCCGGCTTCCGGCTACGGCGCCTTGACCGTCTTGCTCAGCCAGTCGAAGGTCTGCGGGATCTGCTTCGACCAGGACTCCAGGTTGTGGCCGCCGGTCACCTTCTCCGCGTGGACCGCGGTCGGGCTCTGCGCCAGCCCCTTGAGGTCCATGCCGGACAGGTAGCCGTCCTGCTCCGCCCCCGACATCCACAGCGAGACCGCCGGCGGGGTGGGCGCGGCCTGGAGGAGGTTCTTCAGGTTGTGGGTGCGGCGCAGCTCGGGATCCTTCGCCACCAGCGACGAGGGCTCCTGGCCGGGGTCGTTGTACCCGGAGAGGGACACGGCCGCGCTGTAGCGGTCGGGGTGCAGCACCGCCAGCTTGGCCGCGCAGTACGCGCCGGCCGAGTACCCGGCCACGCCCCACGTGCGGGCCTCGTCCGAGGCCCGGAAGTTGTCGGTGACCATCTTGCGGACGTCGACGCTGAACCAGCTGTCGGCGTTGACCTTGCCGGGAAGGTTGGCGCAGCCGGTGTCGGCGTTGCCCAGCAGCATGGCGCGCGGGGAGACGAGGATGAAGGGCTGCACCTTGCCCTGCTTCATCAACGGCTCCAGCACCTCGTGCGCCTTGAGCCCCTGGAACCAGGACTTGCCCGTGCCGGGGATGCCGGGGATGAGCTCGACCACCGGGAACTTCTTGCCCTTGTAGGCCGGTTCGTCGTACTGCGGGGGCAGCCACACCATGACGTCGCCCTTGACCCCGGAGATCCCGCCGTCCAGTTCGGTCTTCTGCACGCGCCCGCCGAGGCCCTCGACCGGCTCGAACTTCTGCCGCACCTTCGGCTCGGCCTTGACCTCGTCGGCCTTCTTGCCGCCGAGACCGTCGGCGCCGAGGTCGGGGGCGGCGGTGACGTACTTCCCGGTGCCGAACAGGTCGCCCCAGCTGGCGTAGAAGTTCATGTCGCGGTTGATGGCGACGAACACCAGTGCCACGGCGGTGGTCTGGGCGAAGAGCACCATCGTGCCGCGCACGGCGAGGCGTGCCACGGCGGGGCCGCGCACCTTGCTCCACACGGCCAGCGGCAGGACGACGGCGATCACGGTCAGGGCGACCACCGCCGCGAAGAGGGGGGTCCCCGTCAGGCTCATCACGCCACCCAAGAGTCCGCCGCGCACCCCTGCGGTTGCCCCCGGCCCCTGCGGTGTGGATCACATCGCGGGGGCCGGGGGCGCGGGCTCACACCAGGCGGCGGGCGGTGGCCCAGCGGGTCAGTTCGTGCCGGTTGGAGAGCTGGAGCTTGCGGAGCACCGCGGAGACGTGCGACTCGACGGTCTTGACCGAGATGAACAGCTGCTTGGCGATCTCCTTGTACGCGTACCCGCGCGCGATCAGCCGCAGCACCTCGCGCTCGCGCTGGGTGAGCCGGTCCAGGTCCTCGTCGACCGGCGGCGCGTCCGTGGAGGCGAAGGCGTCCAGCACGAAGCCGGCCAGCCGGGGCGAGAACACGGCGTCGCCGTCCTGGACCCGGTAGACGGAGTGCACCAGGTCGGTGCCGGTGATGGTCTTGGTGACGTAGCCGCGGGCACCGCCGCGGATGACGCCGATGACGTCCTCGGCGGCGTCGGACACCGACAGGGCCAGGAAGCGCACCGGGTTCTCGGCCGCCGCCATCAGCGGGGCGCAGCGCCGCAGCACCTCGACCCCGCCGCCGCCGGGCAGGTGCACGTCGAGGAGCACCACCTCGGGGCGGGTGGCGGTGATGACGGTGACGGCCTGGTCCACGTCGGCCGCCTCGCCGACGACCTCCACCCCGGTCCGCTCGGTCTCCCCGATCTCCGCCTGGACCCCGGCGCGGAACATCCGGTGGTCGTCGACGAGCACGACCCGCACCCGCCTGGTCTCGGTCCCGCTCACAGCGCTGTCCTCGGTGCTCATGCCGCCCTCTCCATCTCCAGCTCGACTTCCGTGCCGCCGTCGGGCGCGGACCGCAGCCGGGCGGTCCCGCCGTTGCGCTGCATCCGGCCGATGATCGATTCTCGTACGCCCATGCGGTCGTCCGGTACCGCGTCGATGTCGAAGCCCGGACCGCGGTCCCGTACGGACACGAACACCGTGCGGCCCTCGACCTCCGCGTACACCTGCACCCGGCCCCCGTCGCCACCGTACTTCGCGGCGTTGACCATCGCCTCGCGCGCGGCCTGGATCTGGGCGCCGAGCCTGTCGTCGAGCGGGCAGTCCCCGACGACGACGACCTCGATGGGGACGCCGTGGTGGTCCTCGACCTCGGCGGCCGCCTTCTTCACGGCCTCCGCGAGGGTGGCCGGTTCCTCGGCCTCGTCCTTGCCGGTGCCCTCGGGCTTGTAGAGCCAGTTGCGCAGCTCCCGTTCCTGGGCGCGGGCGAGGCGGCGGACCTCGCCGACGTCCTCGGCGTTGCGCTGGATCAGGGTGAGGGTGTGCAGCACCGAGTCGTGGACGTGGGCGGCGACCTCGGCGCGCTCCTGGGCGCGGATGCGCATCAGGCGTTCCTCGGAGAGGTCCTGGGTCATCCGGATCAGCCAGGGGCCGGCGAGCAGGGCGACGCCGACGAGGACCGCGAGGGTGGCGGTGAGGACGTTGCCGAGCTGGGCCGCGGAGCCCCGTACGACGATGAACACGGTCAGGCCCATGCCGACGAGGACCACTCCGGCCAGCGCGCGGGCGCCCTGGAGCAGGCGCCCGTGGCGTCCGGCGGCGGCGCTCCAGTGGGCGCGGCGGGCGTTGTCGGCCTGCCGCCAGACGAGGACCACGCCGGCCCCGACGAGCAGCGTCGGCCAGATGTAGCGGCCGTTGGCGCCGCCGACGCTGAGCTGGGAGAAGAAGATGCCCGCGCCGACGGCCAGCGCGACCAGTCCGGACACCGCGCCCTTGTCGGGCTTGCGCAGGCGCCGGGTGCCGTCGGGCAGGACCTCGAAGAAGGAGTGGTGTCCGGTACTGCCGCCCACGCCGAGCGGGACGAAGACCCAGAACGCCGCGTACAGCAGCACCCCCAGCCCGTCTCCGAACATGAACATGCCGAGGAAGGCGAGCCGGACCCAGATCACCGGCAGCCCGAGGTGGCCGGCGAGGCCGCGGGCGACGCCGCCGAGCATCCGGCCGTCGGCACTGCGGTAGAGCTTGCGCTGGGGGACTTCCTCGCTGTCGGGCGCGTGCGGGGGTCTGGGTGCGGCGGCTACGGGCATGGCACCAAGGGTCACACGCGCGGGCGGGGCGCGGCATCAGGGCGGTCCCCCAGTTCCTCCGGGGGGATATCAGGGTTGCGCCAGGGTCGGACCCGGTGCCGCGGCGCCGGGCGGGCCGTCACCATGGACCCATGACCGACGTACACGACGCTCCGCACGGGGGTCCCCCCGGACGAAACCCGGGAGAGGCTCCCGGGGCACCCGCCCCGGCCGACCGCCCTCCCCTGCGCCGCAGCAGGCACGACAAGGTCCTCGCGGGCGTGTGCGGCGGCCTCGGCCGGTACTTCGGGCTGGACCCGGTGGTGTTCCGGATCGTGCTGGGCGTGCTCGCCGTCACCGGCGGCGTCGGCCTGATCTTCTACGGGTTCGCGTGGCTGCTGCTCCCGCAGGAGGGCGAGGACGACAGCGAGGGCAAGAAGCTGCTGACCGGCCGGGTGGAGGGCTCCACCCTGGCGGCGGTGTTCAGTGCCCTGGTCGGCTGCGCCCTGTTCCTGTCGATGATGGACAACGGGGTCCTGGGGGCCTTCTCGGTCCTGGTCATGCTGGCGCTCGGCGCGGCCTCGTACTGGTCGCAGCGCCACCGGCAGGCTCCCGAGGCGGAGGCGGAGACCCCCGCCCCGCACCGGCCCGCGCCGCCGGAGACGCAGGCGCCGCCCGTGCCCGGCAGCCCGTCCTGGTGGCGGGACCCGCTGGTCAAGGACGGCACCACCGGCCCGGTCGGCACGACCGGGTACCTGTGGGGCCCGGACGACGAGGACGGGCGGACGCGGCCGGGGACCGCCCCGGCGGAGCCGCGCGCGAACGGCGCCGCGCAGTGGTCGCGCGGCGGCATCGGGGGCCGGGTGTTCGTGCTGGCCCTGCTGGCCGGGGGCGGCGCCACCGCCTCCGTGTGGCACGGCAGCACGCTCGGGCACGCCCTCCAGGTGGGGCTCGCCGCGGCGCTGGCCGTCTTCGGGCTGGGACTGGCCGTCAGCTCCGTCAAGGGGCGCACCGGCTTCGGCACGGTCCTGCTGTCCCTGATCACCGCCGGGCTCCTCGCGGGGTCGGTCGCCCTGCCGCGCGAGATCGGCACGGACTGGCACAACGCCGACTGGCGCCCGGCGGCGGTGGCCGACGTCCGGCCCGAGTACCGCTCGGGCACGGGGCTGGCCACCTTGGACCTGAGCCGTCTGGACGTGCCGAAGGGCACCACCGTCTCCGTCCGCGCCGCCATCGACGCGGGCCGGCTGAAGGTCGTCGTGCCCCGGGAGGTCACGGCGCGGGCCGACGTGTCGATCCGGCTCGGCGACATCCAGTTCCCCGGGGAGGGTGGCCCCGACGTCCGCATCAAGAGCGGCGGAGAGACCCGGCGGGCGACTCTGCCCCCCGCCGTCGGCACCGAGGCCGGCGGGACGATCGAGCTGCACCTGGACGCGGGTGTGGGACAGGTGGAGGTGGCCCGTGCGGCGTCATGAGTTCCAGCCGGGAAGGCTGCTGGCGGGGCTGGTGCTGACCGCCGTCGGCGGGCTGTACCTGCTCGACGCGGCCGGTGAGACCGACCTGCCGTGGTACCTGGTCGTCCCGATGGCCGTCGGCGGCCTCACGCTCGCCGCGCTGGTCGGGACGGTCACCTACGCGGTGCGCCGGGATCAGCGCGACCGGCGCAGGGAATCCAGCGACAGGTAGGGCGCCCCGGCCATGACCAGCGGGATCCAGGCCATCAGGTAGACCAGGTCGTTGCCGTAGTAGTACGGGGTGACGGCCCAGGACACCGTGAGCCACAGGCTGAGGGAGATCAGCGCCCCGCCGGCGGCGGCGATCCGGGTCAGCAGTCCGGCGAGGACGCCGAGGCCGACGAGGATCTCACCGATCGCGATGGCGGCGCCGAAGCCGACGGGTGCCTTCAGCGCCAGGTCCACCAGGGCCGGGACGGCGGCGGTGTCGCGCACCCCCCGCATGATCTCGCCGATGGAGCCGGTACCGGTCGCGGAGAGGAAGGCGGGGTCGGTGAGCTTGTCGAGCCCCGCGTACACGAAGGTCACGCCGAGGAAGATCCGCAGGGGGAGGAGCGCGTGGCGGGAGGCCGTCTCCTGGAGAACGGAGATCCGCTTCCCGGAAGGCACGTCAGTTCGGGTCACGCCCCATGTGTACCCCGTTCACTCGGCCACGTCGATGGCGTAGCGGTTGGATTCCACCCCCGCGGCGGTCACCACCTGGACCTCGGTGCGCCCCGGTTCCACTTCCGCCGGCACCGGAACGGTCAGCACCGCGTCCGACGGATTGGTGAATCCGCCCGCCACCGGAACCAGCGGCACGTGGACGTGGACGGCCCCGATCCGCACCACCAGCCGGGCGAGCATCTCCGGGGTCTGCGCCCCGGGCGGTACGAAGCCCACGCCCCGGATCTCGATGTCGTCCCCGGGGCGGACGGCGGCGTCCAGGTCCCCGGGCTCCCGTCTGCGCACCACCGACAGCACGAGCGGACGGCTCCCCTCGGCGTACTTGGCCGCCAGGTAGACCACCGCCGACAGCGCCACCAGCATCGCCAGCGACCACGGCAGCCGCGGCAGCCGGTCCGGGAAGCGGGCCAGCGACACCGCCGCGTAGGCCAGCACCACCGTGGAGACCAGAACGTACTGGGCGTCGGTGAAGCTCCCCCGGCCCGCGTCGTCGGTGAGCAGGTCGGCTCCCGAGGGGCGGTTCGCCGGCAGCTTCTGGAGCCGCTGCCCCATGATCCGTACGGAGACCACCCGGCGCACCAGCACCGCCACCCCGGAGGTCAGGCCGAGGACCGCGAGGAGGGGCAGCGCCCGGCCCAGCGAGAGCCCGGCGTAGAGGGCGTCCCGCTCGGGGCCGGGCGAGGAGGCCGCCAGGCGCAGCGCGGGCAGCAGCGCGGCGAAGGAGGTCAGCACCAGCCAGGCCGCCGGGACCGCCTTGGAGGTCGACAGCCGGTTGTCCTCACCGACCAGCGGGGCCAGCAGCCCTCCGCGCAGCGACTGGGCCCGCGCGGCGAGGGTGAGCAGCCCGGCGAGCACCACGGCGGCGAGGAGCCCGGCGGTGCGGGCGGTGGACCAGCCGGTGCCGAGGGCGGTGCCGACCTGCACCACCAGCAGGACGCCGGCGGCGATCCACAGGACGAGGACGGCCCGCCGGGAGAGCAGGTACAGCCAGGAGTACCCGGCCTCCCGGCCCCGGTCGGCGACCGTGCGGGCGGACAGGGTCAGTTCGTCGGAAACCCACTGGCGGGAGGCGCCGAGGGAGTGGGCCACGGCGGCCGGGACCCCGTGTCCGGCGGCGAACTCGTCGCGCTTCTCCAGGAAGGCGGCCACCGCCCGGCGGTGGCCCTCCCGGGCTCCATGGGGGCAGTCGTCGCAGGTGCAGCCGCCGCCGTGGGTGCTTCGAGGGATCTCTTGGACAGCCACGTGCGTGCCGCCTCTCTGAACTCCGGTGCAATGCCAGCGAATTGTGCACCACTGCGGCAGTGCTCCGGATTGCGCACGATGTCAGAGCAGGTGATTAACCGTTCATGATGTTGACGCCACCCCTCCGGGCGCCTCCCGCAGCGGCTGGTAGCTCACCCACGCGGCCAGGTCCGAGCCGAACCGCCCGCGTGTGGCCACGGCGCTGCGGTGGTCGATGGGAACCGGCTTCCCGGCCGCCCGCGCGATCAGCTGCACCTGCGCGGCCCGCTCCGCCGCGAGGAACCACCACAGCGCCGCCTCCACGGAGTCCCCGACCGTCAGCAGCCCGCGGTTGCGCAGGACCAGCGCCTTGTACGGGCCGAGAGCGCGCCCGATCCGCGCCGGGTCCTCGGCGCCCGCGAACTCGTCGAGCAGCGCGTGGTCCTCGTAGAAGGCACAGGCCTCCTCGGTGATGGGGGCCAGCAGTTCCCCGAGGCAGGCCAGCGCCCTGCCGTACGGGCCCTGCGTGCGCACGACGGCCACCACCCCCGGCCGTTCCCGGTGGACGGCGGCGTGCACGGCGAACGCCAGCTGGTTCACGCGCCGCTCCCCGCGGAGCACCCGCCCCTCCCCGTCGACCAGCAGCAGGTCGTCGGGGGTGAGGGCGCCGAAGGCCCGCCCGAAGGGGTTCACCCAGTAGCAGTCCTCGAACTCCGGGTCCCGTACGGAGACCTGGCCGGCCACCCCGTCCTCGTACCCGAGCCGCCCCAGCAGCCGCAGCCCCTCCGCGAGCCGGGCCTTGCGGTGGGCGCGGGTCTCCCCGACGGTGGCGAAGACCGGCGGCATCGCGAAGCCGAGCCGCTCGACGGGCACGGGTACGGGCCGCTCGGCCATGTCAGCTCCTCCAGACTCCCAAGGTCGCGGCGCAAGGTACCGGCGCCCGCCCGAAGAGGCCATACACGCGGCGAAGCCGCCGCTCCCGAGGGGGAACGGCGGCTTCGTCACGCACTGCGGGGTACGGGTGGGACTACTCCCACTCGATGGTGCCCGGGGGCTTGCTCGTGCAGTCCAGGACCACGCGGTTCACGTCCGGCACCTCGTTGGTGATCCGGGTGGAGATCTTGGCGAGGACCTCGTACGGCATGCGCGTCCAGTCGGCCGTCATGGCGTCCTCGGAGGAGACGGGGCGCAGCACGATCGGGTGGCCGTAGGTGCGGCCGTCACCCTGGACGCCCACGCTGCGGACGTCGGCGAGCAGGACGACCGGGCACTGCCAGATCTCCCGGTCCAGGCCGGCCGCGGTGAGCTCGTGGCGGGCGATGGCGTCGGCCTCGCGCAGCAGGTCCAGGCGCTCCTTGGTGACCTCGCCGACGATGCGGATGCCGAGGCCGGGGCCGGGGAAGGGCTGGCGCTGGACGATCTCCTCGGGCAGGCCGAGCTCCTGGCCGACCATCCGGACCTCGTCCTTGAACAGCTGGCGCAGCGGCTCGACGAGCTCGAACTCGATGTCGTCGGGCAGACCGCCCACGTTGTGGTGGGACTTGATGTTGGCGGTGCCGGTGCCGCCGCCGGACTCGACGACGTCCGGGTACAGGGTGCCCTGCACCAGGAAGGCCACCGCCGGGCCGTCCTCCTGGAGGATCTCCAGCTGCGCCTGCTCGAAGACGCGGATGAACTCGCGGCCGATGATCTTGCGCTTGGTCTCCGGGTCGGAGACGCCGGCCAGCGCGTTCAGGAAGCGCTCCTGGGCGTCGACGACCTTCAGCTGGACGCCGGTGGCGGCCACGAAGTCCTTCTCGACCTGCTCGGTCTCACCCTTGCGCATCAGACCGTGGTCGACGTACACGCAGGTCAGCTGCGAGCCGATGGCCTTCTGCACGAGGGCCGCGGCGACGGCGGAGTCCACGCCGCCGGAGAGGCCGCAGATGGCGCGCTTGTCGCCGACCTGCTCGCGGATGGCCGCGATCTGCTCCTCGACGATGTTGCCGGTGGTCCAGGTCGGGGACAGGCCCGCGCCCCGGTAGAGGAAGTGCTCCAGCACCTGCTGGCCGTGCGTGGAGTGCATGACCTCGGGGTGGTACTGGACCCCGTACAGCTTCTTCTCGTCGTTCTCGAAGGCCGCGACCGGGACGACGTCGGTCGACGCGGTGACGGAGAAGCCCTCGGGGGCGGCGGAGCAGGCGTCGCCGTGGGACATCCACACCGACTGGCTCTCGGGGGTGCCCTCGAAGAGCGTCGAGCCGGGCTTGGAGACGGCCAGCGGGGTGCGGCCGTACTCGCGCGCGCCGGAGTTGTCGACGGTGCCGCCGAGGGTGGTCGCCATCARCTGGAAGCCGTAGCACATGCCGAAGACGGGGACGCCGGCCTCGAAGAGGGCGCGGGCGTCGTCCAGGCGCGGGGCACCCTCCTCGTACACGGAGGACGGACCGCCGGAGAGGATGATCGCCTTGGGGTCCTTGGCGAGCATCTCGGCCACGGGCATCGTGCTGGGCACGATCTCGCTGTAGACCCGTGCCTCGCGGACGCGGCGGGCGATGAGCTGGGCGTACTGGGCGCCGAAGTCGACGACGAGAACCGTGTCCGGGGCGCTGTCGTGGGCGGCGGAGGGTGCTTCTGGCACGGGGCAGGCCTTCCGGCGGAAGAGGGTGGCTGTTTTGTCGATTCTACCGGTGGCGGCACCCGCCGTTTTGTCGCACCATCCGAGTCCCCCACCGCCGTGACGCGCCGCGACGCCCCGCTCACAGCGCTTGCCGCGCCCCGCGCGGTCACGGGCCGGGGCACACCCGGCGGACCGGCCACGCGCCGCCCCGCCGCGTCCGCACCGCCCACGCGCGGCTCGTCTCACGATGCGGGCCCGGTTGACCGGGGGGTGGGCCGGAGGGTAATAATCCGTTCCATGCGCAAGCAGCTGAGCTTCCTCTTTACCTATGGCACCGGCCGGTCCGGTCGCCATGGGTCTTCGTGATGCTCGCTTGAGCCGCTGACTTCCCAGAGCGCCCCGGTCCGACAGGACCGGGGCGCTCTGGCGTTCCGCGGGACTGGCGGACCTCCCCCGATCGTCCATGAGGAGAGAACGACATGTCCGTCATCACCACCGCCGCCACCCCCGAAGAGCTCATCGCCGACAGCCGCGAGCGGATCGACGCCATCGACGACCGCATCATCGGGCTGATCCAGGAGCGGACGGCCGTGTCCACGGTCATCCAGGAGGCCCGGATCGCCGCCGGAGGCCGCCGCGTGCACCTCTCTCGCGAGATGGAGGTGCTCGCGCACTGGAGCGACGCCCTCGGCAAGCCCGGCACCGCGCTCGCGATGACCCTGCTGGAGCTGTGCCGGGGCCGCGTCTGACGGGTGTTCGTCACCCGTCCGGACCGTGACCGGCCCCACCGGGCTTCGTTCTCGGTGTAGTCCGCGTCAGCCAGGCGCGGGTCCGCAGCACCACGCGTGGCTCCACGGGAGCGATGAGACGTGACGTCTGACGGCGCGCGTCGAGGGACCTCGCTCCCCCGCGTGACCGGGCGGCAGGGGACAGCAGCCCGGTCACCCCATGAGGACGGCCGGCCCGGGGGACGCCCCGGGTCGGCCGTTCCCCGTGTCCGGCTCCGCTACGCGCGGCCCGCGCCTCGGCGACGAAAGGCCAGGAACAGCGCGCCCCCGGCGGCCACCAGCGCGGCCCCCGCGAAGCCGACCAGGCCCGCCGTGCTGCCGGTGGAGGCCAGCGGACCGCCGCCCGAGGAGGTCTTCGGCGGCGTGGTCCCCGCGCTCGGGGTGGCCGACGGCGAGGCGGAGGCCGACGCCGAGGCGGTCGGCTTCGGTGACGTCGTGGAGGGGCTCGGAGCGGGACCGGCCGGGTTCACCGTGATGGTGGCCAGGTTGTTGGCCAGGACCGGGTCGAAGGGGTGCCGCTGGGGTTCGCCCCCGGGGCCGGGCCGGCCGACCGTGATGGCGCCCCGGGCGTCCGGGACGGCCTTGTCGATCCGCAGCTCGAAGGGGAACTGCGCCTTCTCGGACTCCAGCAGCGACGAACCGGTGGTGCAGAGGTAGCGGGGCGCCGCCGCGGTGCCGGCGGAGCGGCACGCCGCGGGGGCCGTGAGCACCGTCACGCCCGGCGGGACCACCACGTCCACGACGGCCGCCGGGGCGGTGGAGCGGGGGTCGAAGACCCAGGCCGGGCCCTGGTTGCGCACGGCGACCGCGGCCTTGACGGTGGCGCCGGCCTTGCCCTTGACGACGAGGGGCTCGGCCGCGAGGTCGGCGGTGTTCGGGACGGCGAAGTCGAACTCGCGCCGGTTGTCGGCCGGGTTGAGGTCGGGACCCCGCAGCGCCGGGGTGAGGGTCGCGCGCTTCTTGGCGGTGAGCTTGCGGCCGGCGCCCTGACCGGTGCCCGCTCCGGTCCCGGGGGTCTTGCCCGCGGGGTCCTTCGCGCCCTGGTCACCGGGCTTGGGCTTCGCGTCCGCGCCCGTCTGCGCCTGCTCCGCCTTCACCGGGGCCGCGGCCGGGTAGATCCCGTAGCCGAGCAGCTCGGCGCGGGCGTGCCCGGTGGCCTTCAGGTGCAGGGGGCTGTCTCCGGCCAGTTCGTAGCTCGCGCCGGCCTCGAACTCCCCGTCGACCGTGCAGAGCGCGGTGGTGGAGGTGCGCGTGGTGCGGTACTCGCAGTTGTCGTACCGCTCGGCCAGCTCCATCCCGCGGCTGGCCTCCAGCTCCAGGACGACGCCCCGCGCGGACTGCGTGCCCCGGTTGGCGAAGGCCAGGGGCAGCGGCTGGCTCTCCCCCGGCTTCGGGTCCCGCTTGAGCGCCATCTCCCCCATCACCAGGTCGGGGCCGCCGACCGTGACGGCGGTGACGGCGGGCCGCACCGTGGCGCCGGAGAGCGCGCCGGTGACCCGGATCTCGCCGGTGTCCCCGTTCTTGGCGTCCTTCGCGGCGGTGACCTCCAGGTCGACGCCGGCCCGGGAGCCGGGGCGCACGCCCCGCTCCTTGCAGACGAGGGTGCTCGCGACGGAGGTGCACTTGGGCGCCGCGGCCGGGCCGGTCCCGCCGGCCGCCACCTCGCGTACGGAAGCCACGGCCGCGACCTTGGTGAGGTCGACGGTGAAGGTGAACTCGTCGCCGAGGCCCTCACCGGTGCCCGGGTACTCCAGGCCCACGGCCAGGGCGACCGGCTTCGGGGAGCCCTGGGCCGGGGGGAGCGGGAGGGCGAGGGCGGTCGGCGCCGTCAGGGCGAGGACGGGTTCCGCGGCGTGGGCCGGGGTGGTGGCCAGCCCGGCGGCGACCAGGCCGCAGGCGGCCAGCAGGGAGATGCGCTGTCTCATGCACCCTTGACCGCCGGACCCCGGCCAGAGTTGCGCTCTCCGGCGTGTGACCGACACCACAACACCGGTACAAGGATTCCGGTACAACCTTCTCCGGCAACCGCCTGTCCACTCTTGTACCGCGGTGAGTACCGCGCTCGGAGGGGGAGCGCGGTACTCATCGCGGTCAGTGCTCAGGTTCCGGTTGCCTCGGGGGCACCGCGGGGACCGCCAGGAAGGGCAGCCGCAACGCACCGAAGGCCTCCTTCGGGACGGCCGGCCGGGCCGGCTCCACCGCCGCGAGACGCACGTACGCCGCGCCCTGCTCGGGCCGCGGGTCCTCCTCGCCGTTGTTCGGCCAGTACGACATCGCCCGCTCGGCCTGCGCCGTGATCGTCAGGGACGGGTTGACCCCGAGGTTCGCGGAGACCGCCGCACCGTCGACGACGGAGATGCCCGGGTGCCCGTAGAGCCGGTGGTACGGGTCCACCACGCCCTCCTCGGGCGAGGCGCCGATCGGGCAGCCGCCGAGGAAGTGCGCGGTGAGCGGGGTGCCCATCAGTTCGCCGACGTTGCTGCCCGGGAAGCCGTTGATCTCCTCGGCCAGCAGGGTCGCGGCCCGGGTGGCCGCCTCGATCTGCACCGGGTTGGGGGCGCCGTGCCCCTGGCGGGCCGTCAGCAGGCCCTTCCCGATGCCGCCGGGCTTGCGGTAGGTCGTCAGCGAGTTGTCGAGGGACTGCATGACCAGACCGATGATGGTCCGCTCCGACCAGCGGCGGTTGGACAGCGAGCGGGCCAGCTGCACGGGGTGCTTCGCGGTGCGGGCGAACCAGGCCCGGACCCGGTGGCGGCCGTAGGGCACCTGGAGGATGGTCAGGAACCCCATGGCGTTGGAGCCCTTGCCGTAGCGGACGGGCTCGATGTGGGTGTCGGCGTCGGGGTGCACGGAGGAGGTGATGGCCACGCCCCGGGTGAAGTCCGCCGTCCGGTCGGCCCCGTGGCGCCTGCCGTAGCGGCGGTCGTCGGTCTGGGCGCCGACCAGGCCCTCGGAGTTGGTGCGGGTGAGGTCGCCGAGCCGGTCCGACAGCCGGGGCAGTTCGCCCCGGTCCTTCATGGTGTGCAGCAGGGTCTGGGTTCCGTAGGTGCCCGCCGCGACGACGACGTAGCGGGCCCGGAGCACCTTGGCCCGGCCCGTGCGGCGGTGGTCGGTGGGGACGGTGCGGACCCGGTAGCCGCCGTCCGGGTGCTCGGCGAGCGCGGTGACGGTGGTCATGGGGTGGATGACGGCCCCCGCCCGCTCGGCCAGGTGCAGGTAGTTCTCGTTCAGGGTGTTCTTGGCCCCGTGCCGGCAGCCCGTCATGCACTCCCCGCACTCGGTGCAGGAGGTGCGGGAAGGTCCGGCGCCGCCGAAGTAGGGGTCGGGCACCCGCTCCCCGGGCCGCACCCGCGCCCCGCCGTCGGCGTCCAGGCCGTCGCCGAAGAACACCCCGACCGGCGCCATGTGGAAGGAGTCCCCCGCGCCCATCTTCTCGGCGGCGGCCTTGAGGTGGACGTCGGAGGGGGTGAGCGTCGGGTTGAGGCGCACGCCGAGCATCCGCTTGGCCTGCTCGTAGTACGGGGCGAGCTCCTCGCGCCAGTCGGTGATGGACGCCCACTGCCGGTCCTCGAAGAAGGCGGTGGGCGGCACGTACAGGGTGTTGGCGTAGTTGAGCGAGCCGCCGCCCACTCCGGCGCCCGCGAGCACCATCACGTTGCCGAGGAGGTGGATGCGCTGGATCCCGTACAGCCCGAGGGCCGGCGCCCACAGGTAGTTGCGCAGGTCCCAGCTGTTGCGGGGCAGGCTCTCGCGGGTGAAGCGGCGGCCGGCCTCCAGGACGCCGACCCGGTAGCCCTTCTCGGTGAGCCGCAGCGCCGAGACCGACCCTCCGAAGCCCGATCCGATGACGATGACGTCGTAGTCGTACGACACTGCGGGTGCCTCCCGGGCGATCGTGTCTGAATCGGTGGGTCGGGCTTCGGTGGGCCGGGCTTCGGTGGGCCGGGCTTCGGTGGGCCGGGCCTAGCGGAAGCGGAGTGCCTTCATCACCTTGAGGCTGCGGGTCATGAACTCCGCGTACTTCGCGTCGTCCATGCCCAGCGAGGGCGCCATCGGCAGCAGCCGCTGGTGGGCCACGGTCTGCGCCTCGGTGTACTTGAGGATCCCCTCGGAGCCGTGGCGGCGGCCGAGGCCGGACTCCTTCATGCCGCCCATGGGGGACTGGGCGCTGCCGTAGGCGGGGGCGTAGCCGTCGTTGATGTTGACGGTGCCGGTGCGCAGGCGGGCGGCGACGGCGTGGCCGCGCCGGGCGTCCTTGGTCCAGACGCTGGAGTTGAGGCCGTAGGGGGTGGCGTTGGCCTGGGCGACGGCCTCGTCCTCGTCGGTGAACCGGTAGATCGAGACGACCGGTCCGAAGGTCTCCTCGGCGCAGACGGCCATGGGGGCCTCGACCCCGTCGAGGATGGTGGGCTCGTAGAAGAGGGGGCCGATGTCGGGGCGGGCGGTGCCGCCGGCGACGAGGGTGGCGCCCTTGGCGACGGCCTCGTCCACGTGCCGCTGCACGGTCTCCAGCTGACGCGTCCCGACGAGGGATCCCATGTCGGCCCCGTACGCGAGGGCGTGGCCGAGCCGCATGGCCTTGGTGCGGGCGGCGAAGCGCTCGACGAACGCGTCGGCGATCGAGGCGTGGACGTAGAGCCGCTCGATGGAGATGCAGAGCTGGCCGGCGGAGGAGAAGCAGGCGCGGACGGCGCCCGCGGCGGCCTTCTCCACGTCGGCGTCGGCCAGGACGAGCATGGCGTTCTTGCCGCCGAGCTCCAGGGAGACCCCGACCAGGCGGGCGGCCGCGCCCTGGGCGACCTCGCGGCCGGTCCGGGTGGAGCCGGTGAAGGAGACGTAGTCGGCGTGCCGGACCACCTCGGGGCCGACGACCGGGCCCTCGCCGAGGACGACCTGGAAGACCTCGGCGGGCAGTCCGGCCTCGATCAGCAGGTCACGGGCCCACAGGGCGGTCAGCGCGGTCTCGGTGTCCGGCTTCATGACGACGGCGTTGCCCGAGACGAAGGCGGGCAGGGCGTCGCCTACGGACAGTTCGAGGGGGTAGTTCCAGGGGGCGATCTGCCCGACGACCCCGCGCGGCTGGCGCAGCTCGGTGACCTTGGTGAGGGTCGGCATGGCACCCGCGTGGCCCTTGGGGCGCAGGTAGGAGGGCGCCTTGCGGCCGTAGTGGCGGGCGGCGACGGCGACGGCCTGCACCTCCTCGTGGGCGTGCAGGCGCGCCTTGCCGGTCTCCAGCTGGATGAGGTCGAGGACCTCGGCCTGGCGGGCGAGGACCAGGTCGTGGAAGCGCAGCAGCACGGCCGCCCGCCGCCGGACGGGCACCGCGGCCCAGGCGCTCTGGGCGGCGCGGGCCTTCGTGAAGGCGGTGGCCACGTCCTCGGGGGTGGCTTCGGGGAGGTCCGCCAGCTTGTCCCCGGTGAAGGGGGTGTGGTTGGCGGTCCGCCCGGAGCCGATCACTCCGCGGGTCAGCCGGGTGACCAGTTCGGGGGTCACCACGTCGGCGGCGGTGCGGGCGCCGGCCGGGACCGGGGCGACCGGGTTGGTGGGCTGCGGTGCGGTGCGGAGGGGGGCGGCGGGGGCCTGCGAGTCCGTCATGGCGGTGAGCGTATGCCGCCCGCGGGCCTTTGGGTACCCGTGGGTAACCGTATTTTGCCAAGTCTGCCAGTGATCGCTGGCGCGATCGGCGGGGTGTGGCGCGATCACTGCGCCGGACGGCCCCGCGGGCGGTCGCCCACGCCCTCCGGCGCCGCCTCCGGCGAACCCTTCGCGGACACCTCCGCCCGGTCCGCCTCAGCCCTTCTTCGCCGGGGGCTGCCAGCCGGTGAGCACCGTGTCGAACTGCTGGCGGATCTTGGACCACTCGTTCGCCGGACCGGACATGTACACCGCGTACTCGGTGTTCTCCGGGCTGACGTACGCCTGCTCGATGGCCCGGCGCGGGCCCGCGTGGGGCGCCTTCTCGGTCCAGGAGAAGTCCCACAGCCCGGCCCGGGTGGTGTCCCGGAAGCTGTTCTGGTCCAGCACCTCGCGCTTGTAGTCCATGCGCTCCTTGAGCTGCTTCTCCATGTCGAGGAGGTGCATGTACGGGTTCGCGTAGTCGGGGGTGGTGTCGATGGCGATCCGGATGAGGTGCCGCCCGTTGTCGGGGGTGTAGTCGATCTGGTTGCCGTCCATCTGGCGCTTCCAGCCCGCCGGGACGAACAGCGAGAAGCCCGCCGGGTCCTCCACCTTGACGAAACCGGCCGGCGGGGTCGCCACCGCGGCGCCCGCCTTGCCGTCGTCGCCCGGTCCCGAACGGTCCGGGGCGCTCGCCCCCTTGTCGGCGGAGCCTTCGTCCTGGACCCCCTCGCCCTGGCCGTCGAGGTACTTGAGCACCCCGAACACCCCGCCGCCGCCGAGCAGCGCCGCCACCAGGGCCACGGCGGCGGCCCGCTTGAGCCGCCCGGGCGGACGCCCGGCGGGGGCCGCGGGGGACTCCCGGAGCGCGGTGGTCGGGGCGGGAGCGGCCGGCTCCGGCCGCGCGGGCTCTGCGGACCGGGCGGGTGCCCGCTCCTCGGCGGTGACCGCGCGCGTGGGCACGTACGCCTGCGCCGCCTTCGGCTCACGGCCCTCCATCGCCTCGATCAGCATCCGCTCGGCCTCTGCGGCCGAGGGCCGCTGGGCCGGGTCCTTGCGCAGCAGCGCGGTGATGACCGGGCCGAGGGCGCCGGACTGGCGCGGGACGGGCGGCTCGTCGTTCACCACGGCCTGGAGGCTGGAGATGGGCGAGGTCCGCCGGAACGGCGAGCGGGCCTCGACCGCCGTGTACAGGGTCGCGCCCAGCGACCACAGGTCGGAGGAGGGGTCGGGGGCGCCGCCGGTGACCCGCTCCGGAGCCAGGTAGTCGATGGAGCCGACGAGCTCGCCGGTGCGCGTGATCGACGAGTCGCCCTCGATCGCCGCGATCCCGAAGTCGGTGAGCAGCACCCGGCCGTCCTTGGCCAGCAGCACGTTGCCCGGCTTCACGTCGCGGTGCAGCACGCCGACCGCGTGCGCGGCGCGCAGGGCGCCCAGCACGTGCAGGCCGATCCGGGCCGCCTCTCGGGGCTCGATGCGCCCGGCCGCCTTGGCGGCTTCCGCGAGGGAGGGGCCGTCGATGTACTCCATGACGATCCACGGCCGGTCGTCGTGTTCCAGCACGTCGTGGACGGTGACGACCGCCGGGTGCTGGATCCGGGCAGCGGCCCGGGCCTCTTTCTGCGTGCGGGCGTGCAGGACTTCCCGATCGGCCTGGGCCACGTACAGACCCGCCGTCAGTTCCTTGACCGCCACGGTCCTGTGCAGCAGCTCGTCATGCGCGCGCCACACCTTGCCCATGCCGCCGCTGCCGATGGGATCGACGAGCCTGTACCGGCCCGCGAGCACCGCACCCGCGCCTGTCTGCTGTTCCACGAATTCCCGCCGCTCTGTACTCTCCGGGCCAGATTACGGAGCCTGCGGGCGCTGCCGGAACCGCGCGGGGCCGGTGAGACAGCACTGTGACGCAATCGCCGTACTGACATCCAGTCAGCCACCCGCCTGGTAACTCGCCGTGGCCTTCTCGAAGACGTCGGTGACCTTGTCCTCCTCGTCCTTGGGGCCGGTCACCATGACGACGTGGTAGCTGCCGCCGAGGGCGACGACGAAGTTGCGGGCCAGGACGGACCGGCCCGTCGAGTCGATCCAGGTGTAGCGGCCGGTGACGCGCAACTGACCGGCGACCGTCGTGCTCTTGACGTCCCCCGACTCCGCCCAGGTGGAGTTGCGGTACGGGGACAGCTCCGGCTCCTTGTCCTGCTGGTAGGCCTTCGGATCCGGGTTGCCCTCGACCCGGTCCCGGCCCGGGACCACGACCAGGGTGAACGCACCCTGGGTGTACCGCACCTGGCCGGCCTCGTTGATGCTCCGGCGGGTCCAGCCCTGGGGGACGGCGACCGTGAAGTGCTCCGGGTCCCGCTCCAGGGTGTAGCCCTCGGGGGCGTTCGGCTGCTGGGCGGGCTTGGACTGCGGGGTTCCGGCGGGGGTCCCGGAGGGGCTGCGGCCCGGGGTCGCCTTGCCGGGGGCGGAGCCGGACGGGCTCGGGCGGGCGGGGCTCTGCGCGGCCGTGGGCTGCTGGGCCTGCTGCTCACCGTGGCCGGCGGAACGCGGCATGAACAGCATCGCGTAGGCGACGGCGGCGGCCATCAGGGCCAGTACGCCGACCAGCAGGGTCCGGCCGAGGGAACGCGGCCCCGGCGGGGCGGCGGGGTTGCGGTGGCGGCCGTGCAGGTCGCCGCGCCGGCGGACGACGGGCAGCCGGGTGGGATCCGGCTCCGGTGCCGGCAGCGCGGCCAGGTCCCCGTCGGGCTCCGGCGCGGAGCGCACGAGGGAGCGCAGCCAGCCGCGCAACTCCTCGAAGTCGGGCCGTTCGGTGGGGTCCTGGCGCAGCAGCGACTCCACGACGGGGCGCAGCGGGCCGCACTCCTCGGCGAAGGCGGGCGGCTCCGCGCAGACCATCTCGACCAGTTCGGCGACGCTGTCCTCGGGGTACGGGGCGTGTCCCTGTACCGCGCGGTAGAGCAGGGCGCCGAGGGCCCACAGGTCGGTGGCGGGGCCGACGGGCGCGGCCAGCTGCCAGTGGCCGTGGACGGGACCGGCCTGCTCCGGCGCCCAGCGCTCGGTGACGGGGCCGACGACGGCCATCCGGGTCTGGCGGGCCCGCTCGGCGTCGAGGCCGGTACGCGGGCCGCCGCCCCAGGCGCCGCCRGCCGCTCCGGCCGGAACGGCCTGCGGGGACGGGAGCGGGCGGGGCCGGTCCGGGTCGGCCGGGGGCGGGCCGGGGGCCGCGGGCGGTGCGGCAGGGGCAGGGGCAGGGGCAGGGGCAGGGGCAGGGGCAGGGGCAGGGGCAGGGGCAGCGGGGGCGTCGGCCTGGCGGTAGCCCTGAGGGAGGGCGAGCCGGGCGGGCAGGGCGGGGCGGGCCGGCTCGGGCAGCGTGCCGACCCGTGCTCCGGGCCCCGCGGGCCACTCCGACTGCTGCTGAACCGCCCACTCCGGCTGCGGGTCCTGATCCGGCTCCTCCCCGTACGGCTCCTGCCCGTACGGCTCCTCCCCGTACGGCTCCTCCCCGTACGGCTCCGGCTCGTGCCCCGCCTCCGACTCAAGCTCCTGCTGCGGCTCCGGTTCGGCCGGGCGGCGGGGGGTGGCGCCGTGCCAGGGCGCCGGGGCGGCGGTGTCCGGCCCGCCGTACGGATACGCGTACTCCTGCGGCAGGTTGGCCCCGGTCGGCGGCAGTTGCGGCACCACCACCGGCCCGCGCTCACCGCGGTCCCGCGCCACCTTGGCGGCGGCGGCCCGGGTCCCGGCCCGGTAGGCCGCGATGGTTGCGGCGCGGGCGTCGGCTTCCGCGGCGGCCCGGTCCTGCGGGGGCCGCGCGGGCTCCGGGACGATGTGGTCGGAGTAGCGCGGCCCGGTGTCGTACCCGGGCGCCACGAGGGGCGCGTACACCGGCTCCCGGGCCGGGGGCGCGGCGGGCGGGGGTTCGGGGGCCGGCGGGGGCGGTAAGGGCGGCGGGGCTTCGCCCCATCCGGGGCCGGTACCGGCGTCCCCGGCGTCCGTTTCGGGCTCGGGCGCCGGGACCGGGTCGTACCCGCACAGGGCCTCCTCGGCCGCGCCCGCCGCCAGACCCGTCAGGACGACCCGTCCATCCTCGCATATCAGCACGGTCCGGACGGTGATGTTGCGGTGCGTCCAGCCGTGCGCGTGCAGCACGCGCAGCGCGGTCAGCACGTCGGAGGCCACTTCGGCCGCCCGGTAGGGACTCAGCGGTTCATCGGCGATCAGCGCGGCCAGCGGCCTGGCGGGGACGAGTTCGCTCACTATCCACAGCGACTCGCCCTCCGCGAACACGTCGAAGACCTGGTCCAGCCGGGGGTGGTCCGGGACGGAAGCGGCGGCCTGGGCGGCGGCGATCGCCCTGCGCACCGCGGGGAGTTCCCCGGCCGCTCCCGGCCGGGCGGGCGTCCCGTCGAGCAGTTCCGCGTCGACGACCTCCGGCAACGGCACCTGGTGTACGAGGACTTCCTGGCCGCTGCGCGTGTCGAAGGCGCGGGTCTCTATCAGCTCGTACTCGTCGGAGGGCGGCAGCGGCAGGCGGTAGCGCTCGGCCAGGATCCGGCCCGCGTACTCCTCCACATCGCCTCCCCCGAGTGCGGGGGCGCCTCCCGGCGGCAGCCGGACGAGGGGTCCCCCATGGCCCCGCTGAACACGATACGTCGCCCGGGGCGCCCGCGTCCCGGGCTTGCGGGGCCCGTCAGCCCAACGACTGGAAGGTCTGGAACGCCGTGTTGCGCAGCTGCGTGCATTCCGGGCCGTCCCACTGGTCGGCGGCGCAGGTGATCATGATCGCGTAGCCGTGCTTCGCGTCCATCCGGAAGCCCCGGTCGAGGACCCGGACCTTGACGCCCTTCTGCTCCCGCTCGAACTCCCAGTCGGCGACGGTCGGATAGCCCCGGTAGTCCACCGTCTCCAGGCGTACGAGGTGGTAGCCCTTGCTGCTGGCGGCCACGCCGGGGGCTATCTCCAGCCAGGCGGCGCGGGCGTCGGAGCCCGGACTGTCGGTGTAGTCGACCTGGATGCGCGGGAACCCGCCGTCGCGGCTGTAGATCGCGCCGGAGTCCTGGCCCGCGGTGTCGGTCTGGTGGAAGCCCTCGGGCATCCCCATCGAGAAGTGGTACCGCAGGTCCGTCACCGTGCCGAAGCCGGCCGGCAGGGCGCCGCCGGGACTGGCGCCCTGGCCCTGGCTGCTCTGCGCCTGGCCGGTGTCCTGGCCCTGCCCCTGGGACTGCCCCTGGCCGGGGTCGCCGCTCGGGGTGCCGCCGGGTGCGGCCGGGCTCGGGCCCGCGGACGGGGAGGAACCGGCCGAGGCGGCGGGGGAAGCCGCGGGCGGGGCGGCGGGGGCCTGGCCGCCCGGGGACTTGGCCCCGGACGCGACGGGGGTGGGCCCGCCCTTGCCCTCGTTCTTGCGGCCGGAGTCCTTGTCGCCGCCGCTGAGGAGGTAACCGATCAGCGTGCCGAGCACGGCCAGGACGACGACCACGCCGGCTATGGCGAGGACGATGGTGCGGCGCGACATCACGTCGGTGAGCGGCGCCTTCACCGGTGCGGGCCTGGCCGGCGGGGCCGCGGCGGCGGCAGCGGCGGCGGCCGCCTTGCGGGCCGACTTCAGTGCGGCGCGGGTGCGTTCGCGCTGTTCGCGGTCCCGCCGCTCGCGTTCCTTCTTCGCCGCCTTCTCGGCGGCCTTCTCCGCCTCGACGTCCGCCTTGGTGAGGGACATCGCCCGGGTCTCCTCGACCGCCGGGACCGGCTCGGCCACGGGCTCGGGCTCGGGGTCGGGGGCGTTGAGCACCGCCGTGAGCATCGCCCTGGCGGCGTCGTCGTCCAGCCGCCCGGCCGGGTCCTTGACCAGCAGCCCGTAGATGATCTCGGTCAGCGGACCGGCGTTCTTCGGCGGGTCCACCGGCTCGGTCATCACGGCGGTGAGGGTGGCGAGCGCGGAGCCCTTGTCGTACGGGGGCACGCCCTCCACGGCCGCGTACAGGAGTCCGCCGAGGGACCACATGTCGGCGGGCGGGCCGGGCTTCTGGCCGCGGGCGCGTTCCGGGGAGATGTAGGAGGGGGCGCCGACGAGCATGCCGGTGGAGGTGATCGAGGGGTCGCCCTCGACCTGTGCGATGCCGAAGTCGGTGAGCACGACCCGGCCGCTCGCGGCGATGAGCACGTTGGACGGCTTCACGTCGCGGTGCAGGATGCCCTGGCCGTGCGCGGCCCGGAGCACGTCGAGGACCGCGAGGCCGACCTCGGCGGCGCGGCGCGGGGTCAGGGGCCCGTTCTCCCGGATGAACTCGGCGAGGGAGGCGCCCTCGACGAGCTCCATGACGATCCAGGGGCGGCCGTCCTCGTCGACGACGTCGAAGACGGTGACGGCGCCCTCGCTGCGGATCCGCGCGATCGCCTTGGCCTCGCGGAGGGTACGGGTGATGAGGCGGCGCTTCTCGTCCTCGTCCACGCCGGTGCTGAAGCGGAGTTCCTTGACGGCGACGGTGCGTCCGAGGACCACGTCCTCGGCCCGCCACACGGTGCCCATGCCGCCCTTGCCGAGCACGGCCCCGAGCCGGTACCGCCGGGCGAGCAGCCGCCCCCGGTCCTTGCCGTCGTCGGCCTTGGCGTCCTCCGGGCCCTCGTCGGCGGCCTTGCCCGCAACGCCGGAAGCACCCGTCCCGGTGCCGTCGGCGGGGGCCGCGCCGGAGGCGGCCTTCGGGCCCGCGGGCTTCGCCCCGCCGGGGGCACCGCCCTTCGCGGCCACCGACTCCGCGTCCGACTTCGCGGGCTCCGCACGGTCGTCGGCTTCGTCGGCGTCGTCGGCGTCGGCGTCGTCGGCCGCGGGCTCCTCGGCGGCGGGGGTGTCCGCCTTCGCGTCGGCCGCCCCGGAGCCGGACTTCACGAGGGAGGGCTTCGCGAGGGGGGCCTTCGCGGCGTCCTCGGCATCCGCCGGCCCGGCATCGGCGGCGGGCTTCGTCTCCGCCGCACCACCGCGGCCGGATCCGGCCTCCGCGTCCGCCGCGGCGGACCCGGCGTCGGCTGCGGGGGCGTCGTCCGCCGTGGGCTTCGATCCGTCAGCGGTGGTGCCCGGCAGGCGGGAAGCGGCGCGCCCGGCCGGCTCCGCGTCCGGCTCCGCCCCGCCGTCGGCGGGATCCGCAGCCTCCCCGGACCCGTCCGCCGTAACGGCGCCGGACTTCCCCGCGCCGGACTTCCCCGCGGCGGACTTCCCCGCGGCGGACTTCGCGGCAACGGGCTTCCCGGCAGCGGAGGTCCCGCCGACGGAACGCGCCTTCGGCACCTTCACGGACCCGGCGCCGGCGTCCCCGGACGCGGTCGCCGCGTCACCGTCCAGCTCCGCCGCAGGCGACCCGGCTGGCGCCCCGGCAGGCGATTCGGTGTGCTCCGGCTTCGACATGCGTCCCCTCTGCGTTCGTGCAGCCTGCCCCGGCTGCCCCGGCAGCCGCCGGGGGGCACGGTAACCCACCCCGGCAGAAACCTCATTGTTGCTCACTCCGCATCGGACGGAAGCCCCGGGTCCGACGGTTCCCCCCGCCGCATCGCGGAGTTACAACGGAACGATGTCCGGCGCCCCCAGTCGCGCCGCGTCCGCCGTCTGGTCGTCCGGCTGGCGCTGGGATTCGCGCTCCGCCTGGACCCTCTTCTCGTAGTGTTCGACCTCCTTCTCGATCTGCTGCTTGTCCCACCCCAGCACCGGAGCCATCAATTCCGCGCACTCGCGGGCCGATCGGGTCCCCCGGTCGAAGGTCTCGATCGAGATCCGGGTCCGGCGCGTCAGGACGTCGTCCAGGTGCCGGGCCCCCTCGTGCGAGGCGGCGTAGACGACCTCGGCCCGCAGGTAGTCGTCCGCCCCGGTCAGCGCCTCGCCCAGCGACGGGTCGGCCGCGATCAGTTCGAGGATCTCCTCCGTCAGGGATCCGTACCGGTTCAACAGGTGTTCCACCCGCACCACATGGAGCCCCGTTCGCGCCGCCGTCGCCGCGCGGGCGTTCCACAGGGCCCGGTACCCCTCGGCCCCCACCAGGGGGACGTCCTCCGTGACGCACTCCGCCACCCGCCGGTCGAGCCCGTGCACCGCCTCGTCGACCGCGTCCTTGGCCATCACCCGGTACGTCGTGTACTTGCCGCCGGCCACCACCACCAGCCCCGGCACCGGATGGGCCACGGTGTGCTCGCGCGAGAGCTTGCTCGTCGCGTCCGACTCCCCGGCGAGCAGCGGCCGCAGGCCCGCGTAGACCCCTTGGACGTCGTCCCGGGTCAGCGGCACCGCCAGCACCGAGTTCACGTGCTGCAGCAGGTAGTCGATGTCCGCGCTCGAAGCGGCCGGGTGGGCCTTGTCCAGGTCCCAGTCGGTGTCGGTGGTGCCCACGATCCAGTGGCGGCCCCACGGGATGACGAACAGCACCGACTTCTCCGTCCGCAGGATCAGCCCGGTGCTCGAATGGATCCGGTCCTTCGGGACGACCAGGTGGATGCCCTTCGACGCCCGTACGTGGAACTGCCCCCGCTCCCCGATGAGCGCCTGGGTGTCGTCGGTCCACACCCCGGTCGCGTTGACCACCTGCTGGGCGCGGATCTCGTACTCCCCGCCGCCCTCCACGTCCCGGACCCGGGCCCCCACCACCCGTTCGCCCTCGCGCAGGAAGCCGACCACCCGCGCCCGGTTGGCGCAGTGCGCCCCGTACGCGGCGGCCGTCCGCACGAGGGTGGCGACGTAGCGGGCGTCGTCCATCTGGGCGTCGTAGTACTGCAGGGCGCCCACCAGCGCGTCCTTGCGCAGGGCCGGCGCGATCCGCAGCGCCCTGCGGCGCGAGAGGTGGCGGTGGGTGGGCAGGCCGCGCCCGTGGCCGCTGGAGAACGACATGGCGTCGTAGAGGGCCACGCCCGAACCGGCGTAGAAACGCTCCCAGGCCTTGTGCTGGAGCGGGTACAGGAACGGCACGGGCTTCACCAGGTGCGGGGCGAGGCGCTCCAGCAGCAGGCCGCGCTCCTTCAGCGCCTCCCGTACGAGCGCGAAGTCGAGCATCTCCAGGTACCTGAGCCCGCCGTGGATGAGCTTGCTCGACCGGCTCGACGTGCCCGACGCCCAGTCCCGGGCCTCCACCAGACCCGTCGAGAGGCCCCGGGTGACCGCGTCCAGCGCCGTCCCGGCACCGACCACCCCCGCGCCGACGACCAGCACGTCCAGTTCCCGCTCGGCCATCCGGGCGAGCGCCTCCGCCCGCTGCGCCGGCCCCAGTGTCGCTGTCCTCACGGCTGCCTCCCGTTGGTGCGGGCCGAACCCGCTCGATGCGGGTGATCCCGCTCACATCTCCCGTTTCACGATTCTGACCGGCCGCACCGACATGAGCCACCGGCTGTGGACAACACAACGGTAGCCACCGCCCCGCAATGCGACATATCTGTCATATATACGCCTAGTCTGACATTGCGCCAGCTCCCGGCGGCTTCCGGACCCGTCCGGACCCCCCGCCCCGGGACGCGCGCGCACCGCCCCCTCATGCCAGGGAAGGGAAGGGACGGCCCCCCATGCCCGCAGATCTCGCCGTCATCGGACTCGGCCACCTCGGCCTCCCCCTCGCGCAGGCGGCCGTCGCCGCCGGGATCGAGACCATCGGCTACGACAGCGGCCCCGCCACGGACAGCAGCCTCACCGCAGCCGAGATCCGCCGCATGTCGGCGGCCGGCTTCCGGGTCACCACCAACCCCGCCGACCTCGGCCGGGTCCGCACCGCCGTCGTCTGCGCCCCCACCCAGCTCGGCGCCGACCGGGCGCTGGACCTCTCCGCCGTCGGCGAGGCGGGCCGCGCGCTCGCCGCCCGGCTGCGCCCGCACACCACGGTGATCCTCGAATCCGCCGTCCACCCGGGCGTCACCGAGGACTACCTGCGCCCCATCCTGGAGAGCGGCTCCGGACTGCGCGCCGGGCGCGACTTCCACCTGGCCTACTCCCCCGCCCGCCACGACCCCGGCAACCGCACCCACGGCATCGCCAACACCCCCAAGGTCATCGGCGGCCTCACCCCCGCCTGCACCGAATCGGCGCACGCCTTCTACGCCCGCCTCACCGAGAAGGTGGTGCGCGCCCGCGGCCTGCGCGAGGCGGAGACGGTCCAGCTCCTGGAGACCAACTACCGGCACGTGAACATCGCCCTCATGAACGAGATGGCGGTCCTCTGCCACGACCTCGGCGTCGACCTCTGGGACGTCGTCCGGTGCGCCGAGACCAAGCCGTACGGGTTCCAGGCCTTCCGTCCGGGCCCGGGCGTCGGCGGACACGGCGTCCCCCTCGACCCCAACTACCTCCCGCACACCACCCGCACCCCGGGGCACCCGCTGCGCATGGTCGGCCTGGCGCAGGAGATCAACAACCGGATGCCGCAATACGTCATCCAGCGTTCGGCCACCCTGCTGAACGAGCACGGCAAATCCGCCCGCGGCGCCCGCGTCCTGCTGCTCGGCGTCACCTACAAGCAGGACCTCGCCGACCAGGAGGGCTCCCCGGCCCGCGAGATCGCCAGCCGGCTCCTCGACCTCGGGGCCCTGGTCAGCTACCACGACCCGTACGTCGCCGGCTGGCGGGTGCGCGACCGGCCGGTGCCGCGCGCCGATTCGCTCTACGAGGCCGCCGCGAACGCCGACCTGACGATCCTGCTCCAGCACCACCGCACGTACGACCTCCAGGGGCTCGCGGTGAAGGCCCAGCTGCTCCTCGACACCCGGGGCGCCAGCCCGGCCGGCGCGGCCCACCGCCTCTGACCCCGGGCGGGGCCTCCCGGCACCCGGGCGGGGGCCGCGCTCCCGCCCGGATCACGCCCCGGTCCCGGTCCGGTCACGTCCCGCACCACCCCGGTTCCGCGAGCGGAAATCCCCCCGCCGGATGTCGGCACCCCCTGCTAGCCTGCGGCGTCACTTATCTCGCACTTACGACTGACCACCGTACGTGCGTGCGTGTTTCGCGATCCCTGGGGGGGATTTCCGATGAGCCAGAACTTCCAGCCGCCCGCGCCCTCGTCCTACACCGAGGCCATGGCTCCCGCGCCCGCCTACAGCAGCCTCGGCATCGGCCTCCTCGCCTCCGTCGTCGCGGCGGTCGTGGCGGCCGGCGTCTACGGCGGGATCATCGGCGGCACCCATCACCAGATCGGGTACGCGGCCGTGGGCGTCGGCGCCCTGGTCGGCTTCGCCGCGGGCAAGGCCGGCGGCCGCAGCCCCGCCCTGCCGGCCATCGCCGCACTGCTCGCGCCGGCCGCCGTCTTCGCCGGCCAGATGTTCGGCATCGTCCTGATCTACGCCGACGAGCTCCAGGTCAGCGCCATGGACATCCTCGGCGAGGGCGCCTCCCCGCTCATGAAGGCCTGGAAGGCCGAAGCGGACCCGCTGACTTTCCTCTTCCTCGCCATCAGCGCGTACGCCGCGTTCCAGATCTCCCGCAAGGCCGCCGCCTAGACCGTCCGGGCGCCGTCGCCGCCGGCCGCTCCGGCGGCCCGCCGCTCGTCCGCGTCGGCCAGCCGGAAGTACAGCGGCGGCAGGCCGAGCTCCAGCGCCGCCAGCGGGATCTGGAACCAGTGCGGCCATCCGTGGACCGCCACGGACAGCACCCGCCCCACGCCGCCGAGCAGGAAGACCGCCGACAGCCACCGGACGGCACGCGCCGGGATCGGCGTACGGCGGGCGGTCTCGATCCAGGCCAGCCCGAACCCGATGAAGATCGCGTTGTAGAAGCGCTCCCGGCTGTCCACGGTCGCCGTCGCCGGCCCCGCACCCTCGGCGCCGGGCACCGAGACGATGCCCAGCACCAGGTGGTAGAGCCCGATCGCCACGCAGGCCACGCCCATGGCCCAGGCGAGCCCCTTCAGAAGTCCGTGCCTGCTCACGACCCCACCCCGCTCGGTAGACACACGTCGACTCGGCGGGGAGCGTAGGAGCGTAGTAGACACGCGTCAAGTAACTTGGACGGATGACCACGCGCCGCCGCCTCTCCCCGGACGACCGCCGCGCCCAACTGCGCGGCGTCGGAGCCGCCCTCTTCGCCGCGAAGCCGTACGAGGACGTCCTCATGGAGGAGGTCGCCGAGCGGGCCGGGGTCTCCCGCGCCCTGCTCTACCGCTACTTCCCCGGCAAGCGGGAGCTGTTCACCGCCGTCTACCGCGAGGCCTCGGACCGCCTCCTGTCCTCGACCGCGCTCGACCCGGACGTCCCCGCGTCCGCCTGGCTCCGGACCGGACTCGACACGCACATCGACTACTTCGCCGCGAACCGCAACACCGTCCTCGCCGCCAACCGCACGCTCGCCGGCGACCCGGTGGTGCAGGCGATCATCGACGACGAACTCTCCGGCCTGCGCGCCCACCTGCTGACCGTCACCGCCCCCGCCCAGGAGCAGTACGCCATGGTCTCGGCCGTGGTGACGAGCTGGCTGGTCTTCGTCCGCACGCTGTGCGTGGACTGGCTCCTCGACGGCGCCTACTCCCGCACCGCGCTGGCCGACATCTGCATCGGCGCCCTCACCGGCGCCCTCGCGACCGTCCCCGGACTGCGTCCGCTGCCGCCCGCCGCGTCCGGCACTCCCGCCCCGGGGCGCTGATCGGGCGGAGAACGCGGGAGGGCCGGTACCCCACGTGGGGTACCGGCCCTCCTGCGTACGTACGGCGACCCGGGACCGGGTCAGCGGCTGTGCTGCGAGTCCGCGACCGTGACCTCGACCCGCTGGAACTCCTTGAGCTCGCTGTAGCCCGTGGTGGCCATCGAGCGGCGCAGCGCGCCGAAGATGTTCATCGAGCCGTCGGGGGTGTGCGACGGGCCGGTGAGGATCTCCTCGGTGGTGCCGACCGTACCGAGGTCGACCTTCTTGCCGCGCGGCACGTCCTCGTGGACGGCCTCCATGCCCCAGTGGTTGCCCTTGCCGGGCGCGTCGGTGGCACGGGCCAGCGGGGAGCCCATCATCACGGCGTCGGCGCCGCAGGCGACGGCCTTCGGGATGTCGCCGGACCAGCCCACGCCGCCGTCGGCGATGACGTGCACGTAACGGCCGCCGGACTCGTCCATGTAGTCGCGGCGCGCCGCGGCCACGTCCGCGACGGCGGTGGCCATCGGGACCTGGATGCCGAGCACGTTGCGGGTGGTGTGCGCGGCGCCGCCGCCGAAGCCGACCAGCACACCCGCCGCGCCGGTGCGCATCAGGTGCAGGGCGGCCGTGTAGGTGGCGCAGCCGCCCACGATCACGGGGACGTCGAGCTCGTAGATGAACTGCTTGAGGTTCAGCGGCTCGGCGGCGCCGGAGACGTGCTCCGCCGACACGGTGGTGCCGCGGATGACGAAGATGTCCACGCCCGCGTCCACGACGGCCTTGGAGAACTCGGCCGTGCGCTGCGGGGAGAGCGCGGCGGCGGTCACGACGCCGGAGTCGCGCACCTCCTTGATCCGCTGACGGATCAGGTCCGCCTGGATCGGCGCGGAGTAGATCTCCTGGAGACGGCGGGTCGCGGTCTCCTCGTCGAGCTCCGCGATCTCGTCGAGCAGCGGCTGCGGGTCCTCGTAGCGGGTCCACAGACCTTCGAGGTTCAGCACGCCGAGGCCGCCGAGCTCACCGATGCGGATCGCGGTCTGCGGGGAGACCACCGAGTCCATGGGGGCGGCCAGGAAGGGAAGCTCGAAGCGGTACGCGTCGATCTGCCAGGCGATCGAGACCTCCTTCGGGTCCCGCGTGCGCCGGCTCGGGACGATGGCGATGTCGTCGAAGGCGTACGCCCGGCGGCCGCGCTTGCCGCGCCCGATCTCGATCTCAGTCACGTGTGGTGGCCTTTCCTCTGGGTCTGCCCGTCCAGTATCCCCGACGGGGGGAGGACTGCGTTTCGGTGACCGCTGTACGGACGTACGCGTGCACGGCGAAGGGGCGGACCCGGCGCTTCCGCCGGGTCCGCCCCTCACCTCACGCGCTTCAGCCCTTGCGGCTGTAGTTCGGCGCCTCGACCGTCATCTGGATGTCGTGCGGGTGGCTCTCCTTGAGGCCCGCCGAGGTGATCCGGACGAAGCGGCCCCGGTCCTGGAGCTCGGGAACGGTGCGGCCGCCGACGTAGAACATCGACTGGCGCAGACCGCCGACGAGCTGGTGCACGACCGCGGAGAGCGGGCCGCGGTAGGGGACCTGACCCTCGATGCCCTCGGGGATCAGCTTGTCGTCACCGCCGACGCCCTCCTGGAAGTAGCGGTCCTTGGAGAAGGACTTGCGGTCGCCGCGGGTCTGCATCGCGCCGAGCGAGCCCATGCCGCGGTACGACTTGAACTGCTTGCCGTTGATGAAGAGCAGCTCGCCCGGGGACTCCTCGCAGCCCGCGAGCAGCGAGCCGAGCATCACCGTGTCCGCGCCCGCGACCAGGGCCTTGGCGATGTCGCCGGAGTACTGCAGGCCGCCGTCGCCGATGACCGGGACGCCCGCGGCCTTGGCGGCCAGCGAAGCCTCGTAGATCGCGGTGACCTGCGGGACGCCGATGCCGGCGACGACGCGGGTGGTGCAGATGGAACCGGGGCCGACGCCGACCTTGATGCCGTCGCAGCCGGCGTCGATCAGCGCCTGCGCGCCGTCGCGGGTGGCGACGTTGCCGCCGATGACGTCCACGCCGGCGTTCGACTTGATCTTGGCGACCATGTCGCCGACCAGGCGGGAGTGGCCGTGGGCGGTGTCGACGACGATGAAGTCGGCGCCCGCCTCGATCAGCGCCTGGGCGCGCTCGTACGCGTCGCCCGCGACGCCGACGGCCGCGCCGACGAGCAGCCGGCCGTCCTTGTCCTTGGCGGCGTTCGGGTACTTCTCGGCCTTGACGAAGTCCTTGACCGTGATCAGGCCCTTGAGGATGCCCGCCTCGTCCACCAGCGGAAGCTTCTCGATCTTGTGGCGGCGCAGCAGCTCCATGGCGTCCACGCCGGAGATGCCGACCTTGCCCGTGACCAGCGGCATCGGGGTCATGACCTCGCGCACCTGGCGGCTGCGGTCCGACTCGAAGGCCATGTCGCGGTTGGTGACGATGCCGAGGAGCTTGCCGGCGGGGTCGGTCACCGGGACGCCGGAGATGCGGAACTTCGCGCACAGCTCGTCGGCCTCGCGCAGCGTCGCGTCCGGGTGCACCGTGATCGGGTCGGTGACCATGCCCGACTCGGAGCGCTTGACCAGGTCGACCTGGTTGGCCTGGTCGGCGATGGAGAGGTTGCGGTGCAGCACGCCGACGCCGCCCTGGCGGGCCATCGCGATGGCCATGCGGGCCTCGGTGACCTTGTCCATGGCGGCGGACAGCAGCGGAACGTTCACGCGGACGTTGCGCGAGATGAGGGAAGAGGTGTCGATCGCGTCAGGCGCCATGTCCGACGCGCCCGGCAGCAGCAGCACGTCGTCGTAGGTCAGTCCGAGCGTGGCGAATTTGTCGGGCACTCCGTCGGCGGTCATGACACCTTCCCAAATGGTCTTGCTCAGCGCGGATGTCCATGCTAACGGGATACCGACGCGTCTCATTCCACGACCAAGGTCAAGCAGAAGTTTCGTCGCTTCCTACGATGGATCGCGCGGGCGGGACCGCGCGGCCCGTCACTGTTCCGCGAGCGCCCGCAGCCGGCTCAGCGCCCGGTGCTGCGCGACCCGCACCGCGCCCGGGGACATCCCGAGCATCTGGCCGGTCTCCTCCGCGGTCAGGCCGACGGCCACCCGCAGCACCAGCAGCTCGCGCTGGTTCTCCGGCAGGTTGGCCAGCAGCTTCTTGGCCCAGGCGGCGTCACTGCTGAGCAGCGCCCGCTCCTCGGGGCCCAGCGAGTCGTCGGGCCGTTCCGGCATCTCGTCGGACGGCACGGCCGTGCTCCCCGGGTGCCGCATGGCGGCCCGCTGGAGGTCGGCGACCTTGTGCGCGGCGATGGCGAAGACGAAGGCCTCGAAGGGCCGGCCGGTGTCCCGGTAGCGCGGCAGTGCCATCAGGACGGCGACGCAGACCTCCTGCGCCAGGTCCTCCACGAAGTGACGAGCGTCACCGGGGAGCCGCGAGAGCCGGGTGCGGCAGTAGCGAATGGCGAGGGGGTGCACGAAGGCGAGCAGATCGTGCGTGGCCTGCTCGTCGCCCTCCACCGCACGGCGCACGAGCGCGCTGACGGCCCCGGCACCGCCGCCCTTGGCGGCGCCGCTGGGTGCTGTGGCCGTGGGGGATCCCAGGGCCTCGTCGTCGCGCATCAATCCATGGTGCCTTGGCGCCGGAGCATTCGCGGCACCGTGGTCCGTGTTGTGCATCGAAGCGTTATGAGCGGGTGCGCCGGAACTCATCATGTGCGCCCTCCCCTCCGCTCGGCCCGAATCGTCGCCCCCGGGGCCCCGGGGACTCGACCTCTCCAAGAATGCGGCACACCACCAAGGATGCGGCATCGCGCCCGAAGCGACACGTCCCCCGGATTGTGCACCGCCAATCCCCGGCGGGTCACCGGGTACGACGCCACGTACGGCGGTGTCCGCGCGGCGCCGCCGACGGGGCGGCGGGCGCCTCCCCGCGGGGGCCGGGGCGCGTGCCGCCCCGTCCGCCGACGGCGGACGGGACCGCTCGGGACGGCCGGTCGGGGATCCCGCAGGTCAGCGGACGAGGCCCCAGCGGAAGCCGAGCGCCACGGCGTGCGCCCGGTCCGAGGCGCCGAGCTTCTTGAACAGCCTGCGGGCGTGGGTCTTGACCGTGTCCTCGGAGAGGAAGAGCTCGCGCCCGATCTCCGCGTTGGAACGGCCGTGGCTCATGCCCTCCAGCACCTGGATCTCGCGCGCGGTGAGCGTGGGCGCGGCGCCCATCTCGGCCGAGCGCAGCCGGCGCGGGGCCAGTCGCCAGGTCGGGTCGGCGAGGGCCTGGGTGACCGTGGCCCGCAGTTCGGCGCGCGAGGCGTCCTTGTGCAGGTAGCCGCGGGCGCCGGCGGCGACCGCGAGGGCCACCCCGTCCAGGTCCTCGGCGACCGTCAGCATGATGATGCGGGCGCCCGGGTCGGCGGACAGGAGCCGGCGGACCGTCTCGACTCCGCCCAGCCCCGGCATCCGTACATCCATCAGAATCAGGTCGGAGCGGTCGGCACCCCAGCGGCGGAGGACTTCCTCGCCGTTGGCAGCCGTCGTCACACGCTCGACGCCGGGCACGGTGGCAACCGCGCGACGGAGCGCCTCTCGGGCAAGCGGGGAGTCGTCGCAGACGAGGACGGAAGTCATGACCGCCCTCCGCAGCTGCTGATGCGCGTCACCTTGAGCCTCCAGGCTGGTACGTATCGTCACCTGTGCGATCGATGCTCTCGGACACCTGTCCGGGAACTTCTCGGTTCAACCGCACTCGCTCTCTCAACGATGGTCACTCGAAAGAGTTACGGGTCGGACGGACACCTTCGGCACTCTACGTGAGGACGCGATCACGACGCCGGAGCCACGAGCGAGCTGTCCTCCATCTGGAGCTATGCCCTATTTGGCGGCTTTTCTTCCGTTTGGCATGTGTCTGAGGCTAGATTCCCAATGAGTCATATTTACATCTACTACGACAGTAGGTGTGGAGACATGGACCGTATCCGCCTCAGTACCGGCACCAAGAGGGACTACCCATGGCAGATTTCTCCCGCCTCCCCGGACCGAACGCCGACCTCTGGGACTGGCAGCTGCTGGCTGCCTGCCGCGGGGTCGACAGCTCCCTGTTCTTCCACCCGGAGGGCGAGCGGGGCGCGGCCAGGAGTGCGCGCGAGGCCTCCGCTAAAGAGGTCTGCATGAGATGCCCGGTGCGTTCGGAATGCGCCGCGCACGCACTGGCCGTCCGTGAGCCCTACGGGGTGTGGGGCGGTCTCACCGAGGACGAACGCGAGGAGCTGATGGGCCGCGCGCGACACCGCCTGATCCCCGCGTCGAGCACGATCGGCCCCATCGCCCCCCACTGACCGCCGAGCGGCGGCAGCGACCCAGAAGGAACGTTTCGCCTGACCTCCCGCCCTCCCCGGCGCCGCGCCGGACGGGGCGGGGGTCAGCGTGCGGCGGCCCGCACCAGTTCGGCCAGGGTCGCCGCCACCGCGGGTACGCGCGCCAGGTCGGGCAGCGTCAGCGCCACGACCTCCCGCTCCACCGCCGGCTCCACGGCCAGGGTGCTCACGCCCTTGGCCCGTACGGACTCCACCGCCAGCTCCGGCAGCACCGCGACCCCGAGCCCCGCCCCGACCAGCCCGACCACGGCGGGGTAGTCGTCGGTGGCGAAGTCGATGCGCGGGGTGAAGCCCGCGGCCTCGCACACCTCCACCAGGTGCCGGCGGCAGCGCGGGCAGCCCGCGATCCAGGGCTCGTCGGCCAGTTCGGCCATGCCCACCCGCTCGGCGCCGGCCAGCTGGTGCCCCTCGGGAACCAGCCCGACGAGCCGGTCGGTGAGCAGCGGCGTGACCACCAGGTCCTCCCACTCGGCCGCCGCCCCCGCCGCCCCGCTCCCGTAGCGGAAGGCCAGGGCCAGGTCGCAGTCGCCCTCGCGCAGCATCTCCACCGACCGCGGCGGCTCCGCCTCGACCAGCGAGATGCGGGTGCCGGGGTGCGCGGCGCGCATCGCCGCGAGCGCGGTCGGCACCAGGGTGGAGCTCCCGCTCGGGAAGGAGACGAGCCGGACCCGCCCGGCGCGCAGCCCGGCGATGGCCGCGACCTCCTCCTCGGCCGCGGTCAGCCCGGCCAGGATCCCGGCCGCGTGGCGCACCAGGGCCTCGCCGGCCTGGGTCAGCCGCATCTCGCGGCCCGTGCGGATCAGCAGCGGGGTGCCGGCCGACTGTTCGAGGGCCTTCATCTGCTGGGAGACGGCGGGCTGGGTGCAGCCGAGCTCGCGGGCGGCGGCGGAGAAGGACCCGGTCCCGGCGACAGCGCGCAGGACCCGGAGATGGCGTGCCTCAATCACGGTTCGAGCATAAGCCCGACTTTGACCGTGGCGCCAATGTCCGGCCTGACCCTTTGAGCTCGGGGCCGCTTCCGGTGACACCGCGGAGCCGGAAGATCACGAGTGCGCACGCTCCCGCCCGCACAGGCGCCCAGGCCGTGCGGGGCGGCTAGGTTGCGCACATGACGACTGCGTTGATTACGGGATCCACGGCGGGCATCGGCGCCGCCTTCGCCCGCCGCCTGGCCACCCAGGGGCACAACCTCGTGCTGGTGGCCCGCGACACCAAGCGGCTGGCCGAGCAGGCCACCGAGCTGCACGACCAGCACGGCATCGAGGCGGAGGTGCTGACCGCCGACCTCTCCACGGAGCAGGGCATCGCGGCGGTCGAGACCCGCCTCGGGGACCGTACGCACCCCGTGGACCTGCTGGTCAACAACGCGGGGTTCGGCAACAAGGGCCGCTACCTCGACGTCTCGATGGCCGACGAGCTGGCCATGATCAAGGTGCACGTCGAGGCGGTGCTGCGGCTGACCTCGGCGGCGACCGGGTCCATGCGCTCGCGCGGGCGCGGCGGAGTGGTGAACGTGGCCTCGGTGGCGGCCTTCGTACCGCGCGGTACCTACGGCGCGAGCAAGGCGTGGGTCGTGCAGTTCACCCAGGGGGCGGCACGGGACCTCGCGGGTTCGGGAGTGCGGCTGATGGCCCTGTGCCCCGGATTCGTGCGGACCGAGTTCCACCAGCGGGCGGGCATGGGGACGGACAACATCCCGGGCTGGCTGTGGCTCGACGCCGACAAGCTGGTGGCGGCGGCCCTGGCGGACCTGGCGCGCGGCAAGACCGTGTCGATCCCCGACCCGCGGTACAAGGCGCTGATGGGAGTGGTGAAGCTGACGCCGCGCGGGATCCTCGGCGGCGTGTCCTCCCGCACCGGGCGCAAGTACGGCCCCCAGTAACCGGTGTGACCCGCAGGTAAGCCTGCCAAGCGGGTGAAATCTCCCTAAACTGGACGTGTCCCATCCACCGCAGGAGGCGACGCGATGACATTCGTACAGGTGATCGATTACGAGACGAAGCGGTTCGACGAGATGAACGCGCTCATCGACCGCTACGCGGAACAGACCAGCGGCAGGCGCACGGTCACCCACACCATGATCGGCCGGGACCGCGACGCGCAGACGCACTACGTGGACCTCGTCGAATTCCCGTCCTACGAGGAGGCCATGAGGAACTCTCACCTCCCGGAGACCGACCGGATGTTCCAGGAGATGGTGGCCCTCTGCGAGGGAATGCCGAAGTTCATGAACCTCGACGTCGTCCGGGACGAGTACCTCAACAAGCTGGTCGCGAACCGGGTCTTCGACGAGATCGCCGTGAAGGGCAACTTCGACGTCATCGAGGAGTGCGTCGCGGCCGACTACATCACGCACGACATGATGGACACGGAGGGCCGCGGCAACGGCCGGGACGGGATGCGGCAGACCATCGGCATGTGGCGGGACGCCTTCGACTTCACGTTCGACAAGACGCGCCAGCTCGCCGAAGGGGACTGCGTCACCACGCTGTGGAACTGGAAGGGCACCCACAAGGGGGAGTTCATGGGGGTCGCACCGACCGGCAAGGAAGTCAGCATGTCGGGATGTATGACCTGCCGGATCGAGAACGGTCAGGTCGCGGAGGACTGGTGGTACTACGACGCCCCCGGTCTGATGCGGCAGCTGGGCATGATGCCCGGCTGACCGGACGCCCGGACGGCGCGGCAGGCGTCGACGGCACGGAGCGCAAGAGGCCCTGGTCACCCCCGCTCGGCAGCGGTGACCAGGGCCTTCTCACGCGTCAGACGGCGTCAGCCTCAGTGGCTGTGGCCGTGGCCGTGACCGGCGTCGGCCTCTTCCTCGGCCGGCTTCTCGACGACCAGGGTCTCGGTCGTGAGCAGCAGGGAGGCGATGGAAGCGGCGTTCTCCAGCGCGGAGCGGGTGACCTTGACCGGGTCGATGACGCCGGCCTTGACCAGGTCGCCGTACTCGCCGGTGGCGGCGTTGAAGCCCTGGCCCTTTTCGAGCTCGGCGACCTTGGAGGTGATGACGTAACCCTCCAGGCCGGCGTTCTCGGCGATCCAGCGCAGCGGCTCGACGGCGGCGCGGCGCACGACGGAGACGCCGGTGCCCTCGTCGCCGGTCAGGCCGAGGTTGTCGTCGAGGACCTTGACGGCGTGGACGAGCGCGGAGCCACCGCCGGAGACGATGCCCTCCTCGACCGCGGCGCGGGTCGCCGAGATGGCGTCCTCAAGGCGGTGCTTCTTCTCCTTGAGCTCCACCTCGGTGGCGGCGCCGACCTTGATGACGCAGACGCCGCCGGCGAGCTTCGCCAGGCGCTCCTGCAGCTTCTCGCGGTCCCAGTCGGAGTCCGTGGACTCGATCTCGGCCTTGATCTGGTTGACGCGGCCCGCGACGTCAGCGGCGTTGCCGCCACCGTCGACGATGGTCGTGTCGTCCTTGGAGATGGTCACGCGGCGCGCGGAGCCGAGGACGTCCAGACCGGCCTGGTCGAGCTTGAGGCCGACCTCCTCGGCGATGACGGTGGCACCGGTGAGGGTGGCCATGTCCTGCAGCATCGCCTTGCGGCGGTCGCCGAAGCCCGGGGCCTTGACGGCGACCGCGTTGAAGGTGCCGCGGATCTTGTTGACGACGAGGGTGGAGAGCGCCTCGCCCTCGACGTCCTCGGCGATGATCAGCAGCGGGCGGGAGCCGCCGGCCTGGATGACCTTCTCCAGCAGCGGCAGGAGGTCCTGGATCGAGGAGATCTTGCCCTGGTTGATCAGGATGTACGGGTCGTCGAGGACGGCCTCCATACGCTCCTGGTCGGTGACCATGTACGGGGAGAGGTAGCCCTTGTCGAAGGCCATGCCCTCGGTGAACTCCAGCTCCAGGCCGAAGGCGTTGGACTCCTCGACGGTGATGACACCGTCCTTGCCGACCTTGTCCATCGCCTCGGCGATGAGCTCGCCGACCTGCTGGTCCTGCGCGGAGAGCGCGGCCACGGCGGCGATGTCGGACTTGTCCTCGATCGGGCGGGCGGTCGCGAGGAGCTCCTCGGACACGGCCTTGACCGCAGCGTCGATGCCCTTCTTCAGGGCGGCCGGGGAGGCGCCGGCGGCGACGTTGCGCAGACCCTCGCGGACCAGCGCCTGGGCCAGCACGGTGGCGGTGGTGGTGCCGTCACCCGCGATGTCGTTGGTCTTGGTCGCCACCTCCTTCACGAGCTGGGCACCCAGGTTCTCGTACGGGTCGTCCAGCTCGACCTCGCGGGCGATGGTGACACCGTCGTTGGTGATGGTGGGAGCGCCGAACTTCTTGTCGATGACGACGTTGCGGCCCTTGGGGCCGATCGTCACCTTGACCGTGTCGGCAAGCTTGTTGACACCGCGCTCAAGGGCGCGACGGGCGTCCTCGTCAAACTTAAGAATCTTCGGCATGGGAGCGGTCAGCCCTTTCGTTGCGATCCCCGGCCGCTCACCGCGACCGCCTGGCTAGAACGAACTACGCCCCTCGCCGCCCGGCATCAGCAGGGGTGACCAGGGGCGTAGCTCAAGGCAAAACTGGAGAAGCGATTACTTCTCGACGATCGCGAGCACGTCGCGGGCCGAGAGGACGAGGTACTCCTCGCCGTTGTACTTCACTTCGGTGCCGCCGTACTTGGAGTACAGGACGACGTCGCCGACGGTGACGTCCAGCGGGAGACGCTGGCCGTCCTCGAAGCGGCCCGGGCCCACGGCAAGGACGACGCCCTCCTGGGGCTTCTCCTTCGCGGTGTCCGGGATGACCAGGCCAGAGGCCGTGGTCTGCTCGGCGTCGAGCGGCTGGACCACGATGCGGTCCTCAAGCGGCTTGATGGCAACCTTGGAGCTGGTGGTCGTCACGATCCGACCTCCCCCTTCGGAGATCCGGGGTTAACTGTCTGAGGTGGCGACCAGGTCGATCCGTCGTCGCGGGTGCCGGATCTGCCTGTCGCTGTGTTGGCACTCACCGGGGGCGAGTGCCAGACGCGAGACTATTCCGGTGATTAGCACTCGGTCAAGCGGAGTGCCAATCCAGCTCGCGCGGCGTCGTCATCCGGCCGCTCCTTGGCCGAGAACCCGAAGGCACGTGCGAGGTACCCGTGGGCACGCCTGGGTACCCGTACTCAGGCGGCGGCAGCGGCCCGCGGCCGTCGCCGCCCGGGACGCCCAGGGCGCCGGGGGCGACGACCACGAGTGTCCGGCCGGTTGACAGGGCCGGTGTGTGAGAGTGGAAGCCGTGCGCATCCTCGTGGTCGAAGACGAAGAGAACCTGGCCGAGTCCCTCCGCCAGGGGCTGTCCGCCGAGGGCCACCGCGTGGAGGTCGCCCACGACGGCCACCGCGGCCTGGAACTGGCCCTCACCGGCGGCCCCTACGACGCCGTGCTCCTGGACCTGATGCTCCCCGGTCTCGGCGGCGCCGAGATCTGCGCCCGGATGCGCGCCCACGGCGTCCCCACCCCCGTCCTGATGCTGACCGCCAAGGACGGCGAGCACGACGAGGCCGAGGGCCTCGACGCGGGCGCCGACGACTACCTCACCAAACCCTTCTCCTTCGTCGTGCTCGGCGCCCGGCTGCGCGCCCTCGCCCGCCGCGCCGCCGCCCCCGAACCCACCGTGCTGCGCGCCGGCGACCTGGTCCTCGACCCGCAGGACCGCCGCTGCCGCCGCGGCACGCACGACATCGAACTCACCGCGCGCGAGCTCGGCGTCCTCGCCTGCCTGATGGAGCGCCCCGGCCGGGCCGTCGCCAAACAGGACATCCTCGACGAGGTCTGGGACGCCCCCCACGACATCGACCCGAACATCGTCGAGGTCTACGTCTCCTCCCTGCGCAAGAAGATCGACGCCCCCTTCGGCCGCCGCTCCATCCTCACCGTCCACGGCACCGGCTACCGGATGGCCCCCGACGGTGGTTAGCAGCGTCCGCGCGCGGGCCGCCCTGGCAGCCGCCCTCGCGATGGCCGCCGTCCTGGCCGGCGGCGGACTGTGGCTGTACACCCTCATGCGCGCCAACCTCCTCGACAACACCACCGGCCGCACCGAGCTCGCCGCGCGCAAGGTCGCCGCCCAGCTCGACACCCGCACCCTCCCGCCCGGCGGGCGGCTGCCCGCGCCGGAGAGCGGCGTGGACCTGGTCCTCGTACGGGACGCGGCCGGGCGGACGGTCTCCACCAGCGGGGGCCCGCAGGACGTCCCCGGCCTCGCCGCCCTGCGCCCCGCGCCGGGCCAGGACTCCCGCTCCGTCGTGCTCGGCCCCGCGCGCCCCGGCGCGGAACGGCGGGTGGCCGTCGTCGTGCAGGCCCCCGGCACCGGCGGCGCTCCGCACACCCCCTACACCGTCTATGCGATGACCGTGCTCAGCGACGTCGACGACGCCACCCGCGCCATCGCCCTCGGACTGCTCGCCGGCGCGCCCCCGCTGATCGCCTTCGCGGCGGCCCTGGCCTGGTGGGTCACCGGGCAGGCGCTGCGGCCCGTCACCGCCATCCGTACGGAACTCGCCGCCGTCACCGCCAGCGAGCTCGACCGGCGCGTCCCCGACCCCGGCGGCGCCGACGAGATCGCCCGGCTGGCCCGCACCGTCAACGACACCCTCGACCGGCTGGAACGCTCCGACGCCCGCCAGCGCCAGTTCACCGCCGACGCCTCGCACGAGCTGCGCAACCCCCTGGCCGCCGTCCGCGCCCGGCTGGAAGTCGCCCTGGCCCGGCCGCGTCCCGACCGGGAGTCGGTGTCCGCCGCGCTGGCCGACACCGAACGGCTCCAGCGGATCGCCGCCGACCTGCTGCTGCTGGCCCGCCTCGACGGCGGACCCGCGCCGCGCTCCGAGCCCGTCGACCTCGCGCTGCTCGCCGCCGAGGACGCGGCCCGGCGGCCCGCGCCCCGGGTGCCGCTGCGGCTGGCCGCGCCCGTACCCGTACCGGCGTACGGGGAACCGGCGCGGCTGGAGCGCGCCCTGGCCAACCTGGTGGACAACGCCCTTCGGTACGCCCGCTCCGGGGTCCTGGTCCGGGCCGTCGCCGAGGACGGCTGGGCGGTGCTGGAGGTCACGGACGACGGTCCTGGCATCCCGGAGGCGGACCGGGACCGGGTCTTCGAGCGGTTCGTACGCCTCGACGCGGACCGGGGGCGGGCCGGGGGCGGCACCGGGCTGGGCCTGGCCATCGCCCGGGAGATCGCGCGGGCCCACGGAGGCGACGTACGCGCGCTGCCGGCCCGGGAGGGGGCCGCGGGCTCCCGGCTGGAGCTGCGCGTGCCCACGCGGCGCAACGGCTGAAAACCGCCGCCGGGCGGGCGCCGGGTGCGCCGCCGGGCGGGCGCCGGGTGCGCCGCCGGGACGGGCTGCGGGGGCGGGCCGACGGGACGGGCTGCCGGGGCGTGCGCTCAGGATTCCTTCAGCGGGCCTGCGCCAGCATCGACAGGCATGAGCGCGCATCGGAGGAAGACCAGCCGCCGCCGGCCCCCGCCGCGGCGGATCGGGCGCACCCTGCTGATCACGGGCTGCGCGCTGACGGTGATGGCGGGCGGTACGGCCTGGTACCTCTACCGGGACCTCGCGTCGAGCATCGGCAGCTCCAGGGCCCTGGAGGGCGCCGAGAAATCGGCGCACGGGGACGTGAACATCCTGCTCATCGGCCTGGACAGCCGCCGCGACCAGAACGGCGACGAGCTGCCCGATGAGGTCCTCGACAAGCTGCACGCGGGCAGTTCGGACATCGGCGGCTACAACGCCAACACCATGATCCTGCTGCACGTACCGGGCGACGGCGGCAAGGCGAAGGCCTTCTCCATACCGCGCGACGACTTCGTGGACATCTCCGGCGTGCCCGGCCACGGGAAGGACAAGATCAAAAAGGCGTACGGGCTGGCGAAGGCGGCGAAGGAGGACCAGCTCTCCGCACAGGGGGTGAACGACCGGCGACAGCTGGAACGGGAGGGGCGCGAGGCGGGGCGCAAGGCCCAGATCGACACGGTGCGCGGCTTCCTGGGCGTCCCGGTCGATCACTTCGCCGAGCTGAACCTGGCCGGTTTCTACCACCTGGCCGACGCGCTGGACGGCGTACCGGTGTGCCTGAGGAAGCCGGTGAAGGACAAGTACTCGGGCGCCGACTTCCCCGCGGGCCGCCAGACCCTCAACGGCGCCCAGTCCCTGGCCTTCGTACGGCAGCGGCACGGGCTGGAGATGGGCGACCTGGACCGGACGAAGCGGCAGCAGGCGTTCCTGGCGGGCGCGACGCAGAAGCTGAACTCGGCCGGGACCTTCACGGACCCGGTGAAGCTGCTCAAGCTGATCGACACCGCGAAACAGGACGTCGTGACGGACGCGGGCTGGGATCTGCTGGCCTTCGTCAAGCAGGCGAAGAACCTGTCCGGGGGGAAAGTGCAATTTACGACACTCCCCGTGGAGGGGTTCGGAAGGAACCATGGGGAGGACATCAACGTCGTAGATGATATGAAGATAAAGCGCCTCATAGCAGAGCAGATCGGTCCCCAGGCCACTGCGACCCCGAGTGCACCGGGCGCCGCCTCCTCACCCTCTTCTCCCCCTCCCGCTCCCCCTTCACCCTCCTCCCCCGCCGCGTCCCCGCCGGCGCCCCCCTCCCCCGGGGAACAGCCCGGCACCATCGACGGCGGCGGCATACCGTGCGTGGACTGAGGCCCCAGACGGTCTCGGGGGCGCGCCGCCGCACCGAGGCACTGCTCCTGCTCCTCGTCATCGGCATCGCCGTCTTCGGCCACGTGAGCGCCGGGCTGGCGATGAACGGGGAGCTGCCGCAGCAGCTCGTCAGCTTCGTCATCAGCCTGACGCTGCTGTCCCTGGTGGGACACCTGGGCATCCGCCGGTTCGCGCCGTACGCCGACCCGCTGATCTTCCCGCTCGCCATGCTGCTGACCGGGCTCGGCCTGGTGCTGATCCACCGCCTCGACCAGGGGTACATCGAGCGGTACGGCTCCGACGCGAACGCGCCGGGCCAGCTGATGTGGACGGTGGTCGGGGTCGCCGCCTGCATCCTGGTGGTGGCGCTGCTGCGCGACCACCGGCTGCTCCAGCGGTTCATCTACATCACGATGGCCGTCGCACTGGTACTGCTGATCGCGCCGGCGTTCTTCGGCGCGGACACGTACGGCGCGAAACGCTGGATCATCCTCTTCGGCTTCTCGCTCCAGCCCGGCGAGTTCGTGAAGATCATGATCGCGATCTTCTTCGCGGGCTATCTGGTCATCCACCGGGATTCCCTGGCCCTGACGGGCCGGAAGTTCCTGGGGATGCGGATGCCCCCGATGCGGCAGCTCGGCCCGATCGTCACGGTGTGGATCGTGTCCATGCTCGTCCTCGTCTTCGAGCGCGACCTGGGCACCTCGCTGATCTTCTTCGGCGTCTTCGTGGTGATGCTCTACGTGGCCACCGAGCGCACCAGCTGGATCGTGTGCGGTCTGCTCATGGCGGCGGTGGGCGCCTTCGCGGTGGGGTCGACCGAGCCGCACGTGAAGGCCCGCGTGGCGGCGTGGCTCAACCCGCTCTCCTACTACTGGAAGGACCGCCCGCCGGGCGTCACCTCCGACCAGTCGGCACAGGCGCTGTTCAGCTTCGGCACCGGCGGCGTCTCGGGCACCGGCCTGGGGATGGGCCACCCCGAGCTGATCAAGTTCGCGGGCCGCAGCGACTTCATCCTGACGACGGTCGGCGAGGAACTGGGCCTGGCCGGCGTCATGGCCGTCCTGATCCTCTACGCCCTCCTCGTGCAGCGGGGCCTGCGGATGGCGCTGGCCGCGCGCGACCCGTTCGGCAAGCTGCTGGCGGTCGGCCTGGCCTCGGCGCTGGCGCTCCAGGTCTTCGTGGTGGCGGGCGGCGTCACGGGTCTGATCCCCCTGACCGGCAAGGCCCTGCCCTTCCTGGCGAAGGGCGGCTCCTCCCTCCTGGCCAACTGGATCATGATCGCCCTCCTCCTCCGCATCAGCGACAGCGCGGAACGCCAACGCGAGGCGGACGCCCGAGGCCCGGCGGAAACGACGATCACGCCGGTGGTGGCGGCGGGGCGGTGAGCGGGCGGGGGCGGGGGCGGGGGCGGGGGCGGGGGGCGGAGCCACCCGCCGGGCCGGC
>NZ_JBFRER010000045.1:0-52973 GCF_052114405.1 Streptomyces sp. M-16
GCCGCCGCGCTCTCCGAGGCCTCGGCCACGTAGTCGACCCCGCTCCGGTCCGCGGCGGCGGCCCAGCTGGGCGGGATTCCGCTGGACGGCATGCCGAAGGAGTGGACCAGGATCCGCCGGCCGGCCCCGGCGGGGACGATCGCCGGCCGGCGGGCCTCGTCCGCTTCGTGTCCCGCCCCCGCCACGGCGAACCCGGCGTCCGCCAGCGCGTCGAGGGTCTCCGCGAGCCCGCGGCGGCCGAAGTCGAGGACGTGGTTGTTCGCGAGGACGCAGACGTCGGGCCGGGCGGCGGCCAGGCACGGCAGGTTGGCGGGATGCATGCGGTAGTGGACCGCTTTGCCGGGGGCGAAGTCGTCGCTCCGCGTGACGCTGACCTCCAGATTGAGCACCACGGCGTCGGGCGCGGCCCGGTCGAGGATCCGCAGCGTGTCGCCCCAGGGCCAGGAGAAGTCGACCGGGCGGGGGATCGGGCCGTTCGCCGCCTCCGCCAGCTCGACGTAGCGGCGGGCGTCCCGGACGTACGACTCCGCCAGCGCCGGATCACCCGGGTGCGGCAGTATCTGGTCGACGCCCCGGCCGAGCATCACGTCGCCGGCGAGGCACAGCGTGATCAGATCACCCTGCGTCCGTCCAGGCCAGGACCCGGCCACTGGGATCTCGGCCGGCGCTCCAGCGTGGTGGTACTCCTCGAAGACCGTCACGGCGTCCCCGCGTCCGTGTAGCGGAGCAGGGCGCCGACGCCGTCCCGCAGCGGCAGCTCGTCCTGGGGTACGACGACCAGTTCGGCCCCGGTGCCGACCAGGGCCCGCACCAGAGCCTCGTCGGCATGGTCCTCGTGGGGTGCCCGTACCCCGAAGGACCTCAGCTCGTCCTCGGCCAGGGCGATCTGGGAGGGCTGCGGGCCGGTCCACAGCCGTAGCGAGGACAACGGAGGGTGGTTGAGCAGCAGCGCCGAGACCTGTCCGCGCTGCAGTGCGGCGACGGTGGCGGCCAGGCCCTCGGACGCGGCTCCGTGCAGTGCCCGCCGGCCGATGTACATGTTCGCGAGCTCCAAGTCGTGCGCGGCCGGGCGGCCGTGGAAGACGCTGATCAGCTGCGGCTCCAGCAGGGCGCGCCCGGTGTCCGTCGGCGCCGGCCCCGCGACGCGTACGGTCCGGCGCCGCAGCCCACCTGGGAGGCGGCGGACCAGGACGTTGCCCGCCCAGTCGTTCCCGCCCACGATGACGGCGTCCGAGCCCTGGTGTCGTGCCCACTCGTCCAGCCGGTGGCCGAGCCGGACGGCGGCGTCGTGCCACTCCGCCACCGGGACCTGCAAGTGCAGCCGCTCTCCCGGGGCGACGGTGGATGCCGGCCAGACCCCCGCCTCGGCCTGGACCGTCACGGTGCCGTGGGTCTCGGCCGTGGGCAGTCCGCGGTAGTGCACGAGCACAGCCAGATAGGGGATGTCCGGCAGGTGTTGGGTCACCAGCGGCATCGCGTCGGGCAGCGTGCTGTAGCGCGCGGAGTCGTGGGCGGGCGGTTGCGGCAGCTCTCCGTCCAGCACCAGAGCCCCGTGGGCGGTGAAGATGGCCTGCCCGTGCGGCCCGGGCACATCCGCATCCTCGCCGACCACCTGTCCGATGGCGGTGAGCGTCGGCGGGTCCGCACCCTGGCGAGCCAGGGCGTCGCGCAGCCGTCGCCAGCGCAGGTCGATCGCACGCTCCGGATGCTCGACGTCACGGGATGTGTCGAGGTAAACAGAGGCGAACGGGCCGGGCTCGGCGTACAGGGGCTCCAGGAACGACAGCCGCATCACCACCACTCCACCTTTGATGATGACACTGACGCGGTCGGATACGGAACAGTACGATGTCGGGCGCGACCGATCCCGCCACGGTGTGGGCGAGGACCGCCCGTTGGCGGCGCGCGTTCGGCGGGCGGACGCCGCTGATCGGGTGCTTTGCCCGGCGGGCCGGTGTCCGCGCCACTGCCCGCGGGCAGTGCGCCGCGCATGACCGGAATGAAACTCAGCAGCGCCGCGTTCGACGACCACACCGCGATCCCCCGTCGGTTCAGCGGGGAGGGGGAGAACGTCTCGCCGCCCCCGGCCTGGTCGGCGGCGCCCGAGGGGACCGCGGAGGGGCAGAAACCCCGGGGCGGGCTGCCGTGGCCCAATGACTTTGGGCGCGTGGGCTGGGGTGGGCCGATGCCTCCGCCGGGGCACGGGCCGCACCACTACTTCTTCCGCCTGTACGCCCTGTCCGAGCCGCTCGTACAGCTCGACGCGTTCATGACCGCCGGGGCCGATGGGCGGGACGAGCCGGCCACCGGTCCGCAGCTGTGCGACCAGCGGCTCCGGTACCTCAGGCGAAGTCCGCCGGGCGAGTCGGAAACGGCAGTGCGCGCCCGTGGTGCGTGTCGACCGTGCGCGTCCGCGGACTGAGCGGCGAAGCCGACCTCCCGGTGATCCCGGCCCGCCGACAGCGGGCCGCATCCTGGGCCACACAGCGCCGTTCCGCGACTCAGTGTTATCGGTCGGCCTGGCGATCCTGGATCCGGTGGCAGAAGGGTGCCTGACCTGTGGTCTATGTGGACGGCTGGGCCAGGGTCGGGTGGCGGCGGCGCCAGTTCGCGTAGACCGGGCTGGCGGTGCAGGTGTCCAGGTAGCCGGCCGCCGCCGTGCGGAGGATGGTGTCGCCGTGGGGGGTCAGTGGGCCGTCGCGGTGCCAGGCCAGGACGTGGCGGTACCAGAGCGGGTTTCCCGCGAGGGGGCGGACGGCGACGCCGGGGGTTTCCGAGAAGGTGGCCTGGCAGAGGCTGACGGCCAGGCCCGCGCGGACCAGTTCGACCAGCTGGCGCCCCTCGGCCTCGTGCGGGGCGGATGGGCGGCGGCCGGTCAGTGCGCACACGGAGGACCAGTACTCGCGGGTGCGGTCGCCGTCGGGCCGGGGCATCGCCCAGTCGTGATCGGCGAGTTCGGTCAGGGCTACGGCTTCCTGGCGGGCCAGCGGGTGGGCCGTGGGCAGCAGGGCGAAGACGGGTTCGGTGACCAGGGGGGTGAGGACCACCCCGTCGCGCGGCGGCAGGACCTGCTCCGGGTGGTCGCCGAGGACCGCCGCCTCCAGGCGGCCGGCGGCGAGGTCGTCCAGCAGGGTGACGGGGGAGTAGTGGCACCGGGACGTCACCTCGGCCTCGGGCAGCAACCTCCCTATGGCCAGGATGAGGTGGCCGATGAGGGGAGCGCCGACCGATCCGACGCGGACCCGGTCCGGGGATGCCAGGTGGCGGGCCGCGCGGGCGGTATCGGCGAGAAGCGCGTCGATGCCTGGCAGGACGGCGTGGGCCCGGGCCAGCACCAGCTCACCGAAGGCCGTGGGTGTGGCTCCCGCCCGCCGCCGGTCGAAGAGGGCACCGCCGAGCATCGACTCGATGCGGCGCAATTGCGTGCTGAGGCCAGGCTGGGTCATGGACAGCGCGGCGGCGGCCCGCGTGAGGCTGCCGGCGTCGGCGATCGCGCACACCACCCGCAGGTGCCGTACCTCCAGTTCCATGCCGCGCATGTTATGGAGCGACGACAGCTTTCGGACAGGAGCCGGATCCCGTCAATCTTATGTGAAATGTCACACGTGATTTACGGGAGGTTGTGCGTCCATGAGACTCAGATCCAGGCCCATCCGCCGCCTGACGGCCACGCGCGGGCTGCCGGCTGCCCTGGCCGCCGCACTGCTGCTCCTCCTGCTGCTGGCGCCGCCCGCCGGCGCCGCTGACAGCCCGTCGGCCTGCGCCCTGCGCGGTACCACCGGCTGGACGGACGAGGGGCACGATACGGACTACTCGGTGTTCCGGCGTCCCGCCGGCACGGACAAGGTCGCCATGGTCTTCGTGGACTTCCCGGACGCACCGGCCACCGAGGCCCCGAGTGAGGACTCCGCGCAGATCACGCCCGGGGCGGACTGGCTCTGGTACGCCTCGTACGGCAAGACGTGGCTCGCGATCGACCAGCACCAGCGGTGGTTTCGCATGCCTCGCGCCTCCACCGACTACGGCTTCGCGCGCGGCCTGACCCACGAGACGCACGAGGCGTACGTCAAGGACGCGGTGGCGGCCGCCGATCCGTACGTGGACTTCTCCGGCTACGACATGGTGTACGTCGTGCCGACGCGCAACGCGGCGGCGATCTCCTTCACACCCACGTACGTGTACGAGCCGGGCACGGCGGGTGTGGTGGCCGACGGCCGCCGGGTCAAGTGGGCGGTGACCTTCGGCCAGGACATGTGGCACTGGGGTGCCAAGCTGGTCGCCCACGAGACCGCGCACACCTTCGGGCTGCCCGACCTGTACGCCTTCGAGGCGGGCGGCGACGCCCACCGGTTCGTCGGTGGCTGGGACGTGATGGGCCTGATCGGCGGCCGGGGGTCGCAGTTCTTCGCCTGGCACTCTTGGAAGCTCGGCTGGACCGGGGACGGCCAGGTCGTGTGCCGGGCCGTGAAGGGCAGCGACACCGTGTACCTCACGGCGGTCGAGTACGGCAGCGGCACCAAGATGGCGGTGATCCGCACCGGCCCCACGACCGCGTACGTCGTCGAGTCCAGGCGCGGGATCCAGGCGGACGAGGACTCCTGCTCGACTGGCGCCCTGATCTACCAGGTCGATGCCTCCGTGCGGAGCGGCCAGGGGCCGGTCAGGGTGATGGATGCCAAGCCGGCCGCCGCGCCCGCCAGCGGCTGCCGCCCGTTGGACGACGCCCCGTTCTGGGCGGGCGAGTCGTTCACCGATGGGGCGGCCGGGGTACGGATCGACGTGCTCGCCGCTGACGGCTACGGCGAGACCGTACGCATCACGAAGTCGTAGATGGGGCAGGACGCGACAGTGCCCCCGGGTCCACGCCAAGGAGCCGGGGGCACTGCGCGGGGTGGGTTCAGGTGCCGCTCTTCGCCGGGTCCTTGAGCCCGATCGTGGCGTAGTCGAGCTGGCCGCCGAAGGACGTGTGGCCGAAGGCGCCGGCGATGTTGGTGCCGAGCAGCAGCGGCATGCGCTCGATGACGGCGGGTGCCGTCGGGGCCTTGGCGAGGATCTCCCCGTCCAGCTGCCGCCACGCCGTGTTGGCCTGCGCGGCGTCGGTCATGCCGGCGATCTCGTCCATCCGCTTCATCGTCGCCTCGTCGCGGAAGAGCGAGTGGTTTCCGGTGTTCCCCTTCTCCTTGATGTAGCGGCCGTCGAAGAGGAAGGGCAGAAAGGTGGAGCCGGAGGGGTAGTCGGGGCACCAGCCGGTGTAGACGAGGGCGGTGCGGTTCTTGGTGTCACCGATGGTGTCGTAGAAGGCCGACGGATCGACGGTGTCGATCGTGACCTTGATCCCCGCCCGGCCCAGGGACTGCTGGACCGCCTCGGCAACCCCCTTGTCCCCGTTGGAGACGGTGATGGTGGTCGTGAACCCGTCCGGCTTGCCCGCCTCCTTCAGGAGCTGTTTCGCCTTCTCCACGTCACCCGTTGCCGGGATTCCCAGCGTGTCGGGTTGCTTGCCGCCGAAGAGCGAGCCCGGCATGAGTGCGGTGGCCGGGTCGTTGAGGGCCGGGCCGCCCGAGGCGGTCAGCACTGCCTCGCGGTCCAGGGCGTACTGCACGGCCTGCCGGACCTTGATGTCGTCGAAGGGGGCGCGGCCGGTGTGCATCTGCACCATCTCGGTGCAGTTGGTGGACTCGGCCAGCAGCCGTGCCCTGACGTCGGCCTTGGTGAGTACCTTGGGGGTGCTCTCGGGGCGCAGCTTCCCCCAGGAGACGGCAGAGGCGTCCACGCCCTCCGATGCGATGAGCCGGTCGTCGATCTGGTTGGCCCTCAGCCCCATCACCACGACCAGCCTGTCCGGGTACGCCTTGCGTACGGTGTCCGTCGCCGGGTCCCAGTGGGGGTTGCGGACCAGCACCAGCCGCTTGTCCCGGTCGTACGACTCGATCTTGTAGGGCCCCGAGGAGAACGGGCGGCTGTCGTATTGGGGGCCCTTGTCCTGGGCCCTGGGCACTGGGGCGAAGGTGGGCAGGACGGTGGCGTTGGGGAATTCCGCGAAGGGCTTGCGGAGTTCGAAGACGATCGTGTGGTCGTCGGGGGTCTTGACGGAGTCGAGGTGCTGCCCCTGGGCCGGGCCCCGGTAGCCCTCGGCGCCGGCCAGGTAGCGGGCGGCGTAGTCCGGGCCACCGGGCAGGTCGGGGGAGAAGGACCGCTCCACGTTGTACTTGACGTCCTGGGCGGTGATCGGAGTGCCGTCCTCGTATGTGAGGCCCCTCTTGAGCGTGAAGGTCCAGGTCTTGGCGCCGTTGGAGGAGACACCGAGGTCCTCGGCGAGGTCGGGGACCAGCTCTCCGCCCTTCGCGCCCGGTTCCGCCTTGTACGTCACCAGAGTGCGGTAGAGCAGCCGGGTGCCGAAGTCCATGTCGCCGATCACCCAGTTGCGGGCTGGGTCGAGGTGGGTGAAGTCCTGGTTGGACAAGACGGTCAGCGTGCCGCCCTTCTGCGGAGTGCCGCCGACTGTGGTCCCCGCGTTGGCGAGTGCGGGGTTCTTCGCGTCCTTGTCCTGCCGACTGCCACCGGAGTGACTGCCGTTGGAGCAGCCGGCCATGCCGAGTGTGATGGTCGCCGCCAGGGCGGTGGCGACGGCGTGGAGAGTGCGCTTGTTCATCAGTGGTCACTCCATGAACAGTCGGGCAGCCTGAGGAGGCTGGAATGTGACCGATAACATAGTTATGTGAAATGGCACTCACAATTGTCGCGCCTCCATAGCGCGGAGTTATGGGTAAGTGGGGGCTCCGCGGCCGCCGTTGGCCGCGCCATGCTGTTGCGCAATGTCATACGTCACTGGCGGCCATGCGGCCGCGAAAGGGACCCATGAACCCTGCGTACGCGACCGTCGACCACGTCTTCACCGTCCCCCTGGACCACGCGGCCCCGCACGGTCCGACCATCCAGATCTTCGCCCGGGAGGTCACCGATGCGCTCCGAGCAGGTCGGCAACTCCCCTGGCTGCTCTATCTGCAGGGCGGACCCGGTGGCAAGTCGCCCAGGCCGTCCGCCGGTTCACCCGGCTGGTTGCCCCAGGCCCTCAAGACCCACCGGGTCCTCCTCCTGGATCAGCGCGGCACGGGCCGTTCCACCCCCGTCACCGCCCGGGCGGCCTCCCGCTTCACCTCACCGGCCCGGCTGGCCGACCATCTCGGCCACTTCCGCGCCGACTCGATCGTCGCGGACGCCGAACTGATCCGCCGGCAGCTGTGCGGCGACCAGCCCTGGGAGACCCTCGGTCAGAGCTACGGCGGCTTCATCACCCTCACCTATCTCTCCCAGGCCCCCGAAGGTCTGCGGGCCTGCTGCGTGACCGGCGGCCTGCCTGGCCTCTCGGCCACCGCCGACGACGTCTACGCCCGCACCTACCCCCGGGTGCGGGACCGCGTCCTCGACTTCTACGCCCGCTACCCCGGCGACGCCGCCCGGCTGCGCGACATCGCCCGCCTCCTGGCTGCCACCGATGTGCGCCTGCCCGACGGAGACCGGCTCACCCCCCACCGCCTGCGCACGCTCGGCCTCGCCCTCGGCATGGGTGACGGCTTCGAGCGGATCCACTGGCTTCTCGACGAATCCCTCGACGAGGAAGGGAAGCTGACCAACACCTTCATGCACCAGGTGATGACACTGACCGGCTTCACCGACAACCCGCTCTTCGCCGTCATGCAGGAGACCCTGTACGGCCAGGGCACGGGGTCGACGGGCTGGGCGGCGTCCAGGGCCTTGGCGGCCTTCCCCGAGTTCGCCGAGGACGCCGACCCCCTCCTGCTCACCGGAGAAATGATCTACCCCTGGATGTTCCGCGAGATCAAGGGCCTGCGTCCCTTCGCCGACGCCGCCGATCTGCTCGCCGAACGCCCCGACTGGCCACCGCTGTACGACCCCCACCGCCTCGCCGCCAACCGGGTCCCGCTCGCCGCACTCGTCTACCACGACGACATGTACGTGGACGCCGGGCTCTCCCTGCGCACCGCGCGCGAGGTCGGCGCCACCCGGGTATGGGTCACCAACGAATGGGAGCACGACGGCGTCACCGCCTCCGGCGGCCGCGTTCTGTCCCGCCTGATGGATCTGGCCGCGGATCGCGCGTAGGACGCGCGCAGCTCCCTCACACCCGCCCCCCGCACCCCCTCAATCTGCCTCCGACGGGAGAGACATGACCAACCCGCTCCACCGCCTGCTGCCGCTCGCCGCAGTCGTCGCGGTCGTCGCCCCCATCTCCTGCCTGTCCGCCCCCACCGCGGCCGCTGCCCCCGGTTCGCCGCCTCCAGCCGCCGGCTGCGCCCTCCCCGGCGGGACCGGCTGGACGGACGAGGGACACGACACCGACCGGACCCGGTTCCAGCCCGCCACCGGAACACGCCGCGTCCTGACGCTGTACGTGGACTTCCCCGACGCCCCGGCTACCGACTCCACCGAGCCGTACGCCGCTCAGCTCGCCCCGGCCCCCGACTGGATGGGCCGCGCGAGCTACGGTCGTCTGCGGCTGGACAACACCCCACTCCACCGCTGGATCCGGATGCCCGCCGAGTCCACCTCCTACGGCTTCGCGCGTGGCCTCACCTTCGAGGCCCACGAGAAGTACCTTCGCGACGCGATCACGGCCGCCGACCCTTACGCGGACTTCTCCCGCTACGACATGGTCTACGTCGTCCCCACAAGGACGGCGACCGCGATCCCCTTCTCACCGACCTACCTGTACGACCCGGCGACACCCGGCATCACCGCCGACGGCACCCGCATCAAATGGGCCATCACCTTCGGACAGGACATGTGGCGCTGGGGTCACAAGGTCGCGGCCCACGAGACCGCCCATACCTTCGGGCTGCCCGACCTGTACTCGTTCGCCGGCGCCACCCACCAGTACGTGGGCGGCTGGGACGTCATGGGTAACATCGCCGGCCACGCCCCGCAGTACCTCGGCTGGCACTCTTGGAAGCTCGGGTGGACCCGCGACGACGAGGTCGCCTGCCTGCCCGCGTCCGGTCGCCGAACGGTGCGGCTGTCCCCGGTGGAACGACCCGGCGGAACCAAGATCGCCGTGCTGCGGACCGGTGAGACGACGGCATATGTGGCGGAATCCCGTCGCGCCCAGGGCAACGACGCGGCCGCCTGCTCCACCGGCGTTCTCGTCTACAAGGTCGACTCCGCCGCCCGGACCGGCGAGGGCCCGGTGCGGATCATGAACGCGAACCCGACCACGATCCCGCCCAGCGGCTGCACCCCGCTGGACCTGGCCGCGTACGCACCCGGACAGAGCTTCACCGACCCCGCGACCGGCGTGCGCATCGACGTCCTCGCGGGCGGACGGAGGGGAGACACGGTGCGGCTGAGTATGGAGTGACTCCGGTCCGGGCCGGCCGCGTCCACCTTGATTCCCCGGGACCCACACGTCGAGTGTGCCGCGAACCTTGAGCCTGCCGCAAAGGGTCTTGTTCGGTTGTCTGCCGCCCCAGGCATGTCTCGACTGGTCGTCGGCGCGGCAGGGAGTCACGGGCCTGACGGCGGGGGCTGGTCCGATGGCCTCTCGGCCCGTATCGGAAGGCTCCCTCACGTGCGCTGACCGCTCGCCCGTGGTGTGGGTGGGTTCCGCGAGCACTGGGACTGCGCCAAGCTCCTCCGTCTCCGTCTCCGTCTCCGTCCCCGTCCCCGTCCCCGTCCTCGTCCCCGTTCGCGTGCGCGCGATGCGGTCCGGGACGCCTCGGTGGACTACGTGGTGGGGATCTCCACCACCCTCTCGGCTCGGTCCGGCGAGGCAGTGCCGGTGGCCGAGCCCTACTCCGAGAGCGGACGGCCACCCGTGGCGAAGTGCCCGGACAAGCCGCGGTCGGTGAAACAGCTGGTCATCGAGGCAGGCAGGAACGCGGCGAAGCCGGTGCAATGGCGTGAGGGCTCCCGGCCCGGCACCGGCAAGAGCGGTCTGAAGTGGATGTACGCGCGGTTCGTGGCCTTGCGGATCCGGCCCGCCGACGAGGTCCGCCAAGCCGTTGACTGCCCGGAGCTGCCCGAGTGCTGGCTCCCGGCCGAGTAGCCCGCCGACCAGGGCGAACCTGTCCAGCCCCCAAAGAAACGGTGTCGGCCTGAGCTCCTACCGGATCGTCCGCGAACTGCAGAGCCTGGACGCCGGATTCGTACGGTCCGGGATTGCGCGGTCGAAGGTTGCCGCTACCACCGAGACTGGAGCATCCCGGCCCGGCACGGCGGTTCGAGACCTTGAGGTCAGGAACGACCACATCTCCGGTGGGGTATGCGAAGCGAAACGTTGCCCCGCTTGTGATCACATCTCCGCGTACCCGAGAGCGACGTAGGATGCGCCTCCCCCTGCGCCGCGGCACTCGCTCCGCCCCTCACCACCAGAGACACGGCGCCACCGCTTACGTGGCGCACGATCTCCTCGGCGGAACAGGCCCTCGGCAGCGCGCCGCGGCCCCGGAAGTTGCACCGGCGCCGGCCCACGTATCCCTGTGGACCGACGCCGGGTGGATCCGTGCGGTTAGCGCACGGCGGCGGCCGGCCGTCGGCGGCGCGCGTACACCACCGCACCGGCGATTGCCGCCAGGGCTGCGGCCCCGGTGGCGGAGATCGGCTGCCAGGACGCCTCCGTCGCCGGTTTCCCGGATGCGGCGGCGACCTGCTCCGGCTGGTCCTCCACGAGGCCGCGGTACCCGCCGGCCAGGCCCTTGCGGTCGTACTCCGAGCCGGGCATCTTGTCGCCGTAGCGGGCGGTGACCAGCTTCTGGTAGGCGGCGAGGGTGATGCCGCGCTTTCCGCCGAGGCCGCTGTTCGCCTCCTCGTTGAGCGGCTCGACCATGCCTTCGGCGGTGAGCCGGTACCAGGCGTGGATCTGTGGCTCCGTGAAGGTACGGGCCTGTGGAGTGCCGCGCTCGGCGAAGCCGACCTCGGCGTCCCCGTCCCGGATGCCGGCCAGCTGCCAGCCCTCGGCGCCGACGTTCTGCGGGCTGCTTCCGGTGTTAGGGGTGTTCCCCTTGGGTGCGAGCAGTACGGCGGCGTTCTTGCCGTCGGAGGCGGTCACGCGGGAGGCCAGGTAGGAGAGCCGGATCGCGGTCTGCGGGGTCGCCTGGGTCTTGCCGGTCACGAACTCGGGGCTGATCTCGAACATCGGCACCGGGTCCTTGAGAGCGAACCCGGGCGGCGCGGCGACCGCGGCGGGTGCGTTGCCGGGGGTGCCGACGGTGCCGCCGTCCGCGCCGGTGCCCGTGCCGTGCTGCCGGGCCGAGACCAGGAAGCGGGAGACCGTGTCGCGGAGTTGGTCGCTGCGGACGGCCTGCTGGGCGGACGGGTAGCCCGCGATGCCGTCGCCCTCCGCGGCCTGTGCGGGAACGATTCCGCTCAGGGCCGCGGCGAGCGCGGCCGTGGCGAGGACGGCGGCCCGGACTGCCGTGTGCTTGGTGTGTCGGGTGGTCTGCATGGTCGGTCTTCTCCTCAGCCCTGGATCCCGATGCGGGAGTGGGTCCACTGGAACGAGTTGTTGTTCACGTAAGTGGCGTGGTTCCACCAGGTGTAGGTCTGGGTGGTCTGCCACGGGTCCCCGACCGCGACCATGTTGGTGGCGCTGTCGTAGCCGTAGATGACGTTCATGTGACCACCGCCGGTGCGCCAGCCGATCCGGACGGCGAACGGCCGGCCTGYGGCTATCTCGGCGACCGACTCGCTGAACGAGGCGTTGCGATACAGGCTGCGGCCGCTGTTGCTCAGCCCCAGCCTGGCCAGGCCGTTGGCCATGTCTTCCAGCGTCGCGGGCTGGTTGTTGCAGTCCACCCAGGAGCCCTGGGCGGCGAGTTGGCAGAACTGCTCCTGGCTGACGGAGCGGCCCCAGTGCTTGGCGATGGTCACGCCGGAGGCGTCCCAGCACCACTGGGTCCTGACCTGCTTCTGCATGTCGATGTTGAGCGTCTTCGCGGTCGTGGGGGGAGGGGTGGGGGTGGGTTTCGGGTTCGGGCTCGAACCGCAGACCGGCAGGGCGGTGGTGTTCTCGTTGATGAAGGTGTCGGCGATGTAGTACGAGCCGGTGAAGATCCACCGCGGGTTGTTCTCCACGGTGTCGCCGGTGGTCCGGCAGGACATCTGGATCTTGTCGCCCACCTTCGAGGAGCCGTTCACCTGGGCCGAGAGGGACGGCTTGGCCCGGTGGTTGACGGTCTTGTAGTTGCCCTGCCCGCCGATGACCGTGCCGCTGACCACATCGGCCTGGGCGAGGGCATTGAAACCGAACAGCAGACCGCCGGCGAGTGAGGCGGTGCTCGCGGCAATCAGAGCTTTCTTGCGGCGGGACGCGCGACGTTTGTGCATCATGCTCCTTGGTCTGAGAAATGCGGGAACTTGCTTGACCGGCAACCTGGTCGTCCGGTGTGCGGGACACATACCGGGGGGGCGCGGCTGCGGCCCCCTGGCTCGGCGGCCCCGCACTCCGTGGGGTGGCTACTTCGGGCCGAAGGTGAGGAGTAGCTGCGGCGTGGCGTCCGTAGCCGTTGATTCCTTGGACCGGATCCACAGCGGGTCGGTGCCCGTGCTGGTCAGGGCCATGCTGTAGCTGGTGCCCAGCGACGCGGAGAGTGTGGCGGTGGCCAGCTGGGCGCTGTGGACGGCTGAGCCGTCGGGGATGGTTGCGAACGTGCCGAGCGGCGTGGTGCCTAGGGTGGGCTTGGTGGTGAATGTCGTGCCCGCGCTGCTCCAGGTGCCGGTGAGACGGTGTCGGCCGTGCCAGCTCGTCGCCCCCGATATGCCAGTAGCCCGCGTACGGCTGGATGCCGCTGGTGTTGCCGCTGACGGAGGAGTCGGCCACGTACGGGCTGGTGGAACGCAGGCCTGGGCTCATACGACGGCCTGGTTACCGACCGCTTCACCCGTCGCCCCGCGCCTGCCTGCGGGCTCGGGCCCGGCGGACCAGCAGCATCCCGCCAGCGGCCCCCGCGAGGGCGGCCACGGCCACGCCCGCCGTGGTCCACGAGAAGGTGCTGCCGCCGCCGGCCAGGGCGGGCGAAGCGGATGCGGCGGCCGAGGGGCTCGCAGGAGCGGGAGCGGTGGGCGCGGCGGAAGTGCTGGGTGGCGCCGGGTCGACGACCGGTACGGAGACCTCGCGTTCGGCGTGTCCCAGTGAGGGGAACCCGACGTGGACGTGCACCTTCCAGGTACCGGCCGGCAGGACCTCGGCCGTGCTCCAGCCGGTGCGCGTGCCCGCGTCCCGGACCAGCTTCCAGGGGCCCATCGCGCGGCTGCCGTCCGCGCTGGTCGCGTTCACCGTGGCGGCGACCGCCTCCTCGATGGCGTCCTCGTCGTTCTCCCAGGTGATGTCGGTGGTGAGGTGACCCTCCCGCTGCCCGTTGATCACGACCTTGACGGTGTCGCCGTGGGCCTGGGCCGGGGTCGCCAGGGCCACGGCCTGGGCGAGGAGGAGGAACAGGACCCCGAGTCCGGTACGGCCGGGGAGGCTGTGGCGTGTACGCATCGGTTGTGGTGCTCCCTGGTGCGGTGGGATGCGAGTGGCCGCCACCGCTGCGGTGCGGTGGAGGTGCGGTGCCGTGAGGGAGCCGGCGGACGGCCGCATGGGGAATACAGCCGTCCGCCGACGGTTGATCAGACGGTCGAAGGTCAGCCGACCTTCTGGACCGTCCAGACCTGGGACGCGCGCCCGTCGGCACGCTGGAGGTCGAGCAGCCAGTCCCCGTAGTACGGCCGGTTGCTCACGGTGAGGGCGTAGCCGCCGCTCGCGTCGGTAATGGGGGTGGTGCCGGAGCGTGAGTTCAGCTTCCACTGCTGGGTGGGGGCGTTGCCGCACGCCTGCTGGGCGATCCACATGCCAGCGGCGGGGGCGCCGCCCGCCTGCAGGCACTTGCCCGAGACCGCGGACTTGATACGGACCAGGCCGCCGCCCGCGTCCTCGAACAGCCACTGCTGCTGCGCGTAGCCGTCGGCCCGCGCGCCCACGAGGAGGGTGCCGTCGGCGGCGCGGCCGCCCCACAGCTCGGCGGCCATGCCGGTACTGCCGTTGCCGAAGGTGTAGCGGGTGCCGGGGGTCGTGGTGCCGCCGCCGGCGCTGGTGGTGCGGAAGGTGGTGACGCTGCCGGGGCCGCTGTCACGGCCGGCTGCGTCGCGCACCGAGACAGCGACTTTGTACTCCGTTCCGGACTGGAGGTTGTAGATGTTCAGCGTCTGGGACTGGACCCAGGTGAGGTGCTTGCCGTTGAGGAGCACCTGGTACCAGGCGGCGCCGTCGACCTTGGGCCAGCTTGCCACCGCGGAGTTGGACCGGACCTGGCCGACGGTCACGGCCGGCCCGCCACCGGGCTTCTTGGTCGGGGTGGGGGTGGGCTTCGTGGTGGGCTGCGGGTTGGGGTCGGGGTTCGGGTTGCCGCCCTTGCCCTTCATCAGGAACTGGTTGTCGGCGATGTTCCAGTGAGTGGCGAGGTAGCTTCCGGCCTTGGGGTTGGTGTGGAAGTAGTCGTCGTGGTTGCAGTCCAGGATGTTCTCGGCGGCCTGGTTGGTGCACACGTTGCGCATCTGCGGGTAGTACGGGGTGTCCGAGTAGCACATGACGTCGTACTCGTCCGTGCAGTGGGCGCCGCGGCTGGTGTTGGGGGCGCTGTTGTTCACCGCGCCGAGGTTGTGGCCGAGTTCGTGCGCCGCGGTGTGGCCGCCCCAGCAGCCGGAGTCCGTACGGCCGTACGAGGGGCCGAAGTTGCTCTGGTTGTTCTGACCGGGCCGCTCGTCGCCGGCGAAGGTGCCGATGCCGCAGTAGACCTGAGTGTCCGAGAAGATCATGTACTTGCGGTCGCGGCGGTCGAGGCCCTTGGCGGCCAGCGCGTTGTTGGTGGCGCTGAACTCAGCGAGCGCCGAGGCGGGGAGCTCCATGTTGAGCACGGTCGGCGTGCAGTCGGCGGCTGTCACGTAGCGGATGTGCCGGACGCCGCCGGTCTCCTGGGCGCTCGTGGAGTAGATGAGGTCGGCGTCGGCGGCCCACTTGCGGAACGAAGCGACGTATTCGGAGTACCGGTCGCGGTCGGGGCCGTGGACGTACACGACCTGGACGCGGTTGCCGCTGCTGCCGTCGCCGTCGCACTGGACGGTCTGCCCCGAGGGCCCGGCGGCCACGGTCTGGCCGCTGCCGCCAGCGGGTGCCGGGGCCTTCGACGCCGGGGCCTTGGCGGTGGCCGCGTCGGCGGCGGGCGCGTCCTGAGGACGCCCGCCGCCTCCGGCGGCAGCTGCTTCGCCGGACTCCGGGCGGGTCGGATCGGCCGCCACGGCCTTCGTCTTGACCGCAGGGGCGACGTCGGCCTTGATGTCGACGTCCTTCGGCGGGGCGTCGGGGCCGTGGCTGCAGAGCCCGGCTTCCGTGCGGTAGACGCCGACGCACTTGTCGCCCTTCGGCGCGGCCTTGAGGCCGTCGAAGACCATGCCGCGCGCGGTGTCGTTGGCGGGCGCGTCCGCGATGGCCGCGGGCTCCGCATCGCGGACTGGTGCGGCGGCCGGTACGAGGGTGTCCGCGGCTGCGTCGGCCTGAGTGGTGCTCCCCGCCTGGGCGTTGTCGCCCAGTCCGGAGTAGGCGATGCCCCCCGCTATCACTGCCGCCGACGCCATGGCGGCGGTGAGGACTATCAACCGGCGGGGTTTGCGCCGGTGTTCACGTTTCTTTCGACGGCTACCCGTCATGCGCACCTCAAATCCTTGGTCGGAGGAGTGGGTGCACGAAACCCTGCCAGACGAGCGAGGTGGAGAATTCGGACAAACAGGAATGGGCTTTGAGGTATCTGACCGTTACCTTGGCGGTCAAATTTGATGATCCGTCAACTCTATTTAACAGTAAGCTAGTTATGCGTGTAGACCAGGAAAGGTCCAGGCTTTTTCAATGGCGTCGTTATGGGATCGAGATAATTGATGAGGCCTGTTGACGGTAATTCAGTCGGTGATTCACCTATTTACTACCGGCCGAATTCCTCCTGTTACGAGCAGTGAGGAATCCCTCCGCTCTGCCTGCGGATGACGACTCGGCGATGCGGAGGCCTTGATGCGTGACCGGGCCAGTTGCCCACGGGTTGTGCAGCCTGGGCCCGAACTGACCTTCTAGGCCCGAACCTTCGTCTCGTATCCCGTCGAACTCACGCCCCCTGCAGGAGTGATCGGCACACACCGGGCACATGCAGGCGGCAGACCTTCAAGGAAAGCGGCCGCGCTGTACTGGGCGCCCCTGTCGGTATGGAAGACCGCGCCGTGGACCCGGCCGACGGCTATGTAGGTGATGTCGCCGCACCACCTGGTGTTCAGGGCGTCCGCAGTGAAGTCGCGCATCACCAGGTCCGGCGCGGGCGGCGCGGTCCTGTCCGCGATCGTCGTCCGTTTCTTCTTCCGCAGGTGCCGGCCGGCGATGTGGTTGATCCRCATCAGCCGGGTCACGCGCTTGCGGTTGATCCTGCGTCCTCTCGCACGCAGCTCGGCATGGACGCGCGGGGCGCCGCAGGCGCCATGGTGCTCGGTGTGGTCGGCGCGGATCTCGCTCACGGTCCGCTTCTCCTCGGCCTGGCGCCCGGCGCGGGCCTGCCCGGTGGCCAGATGCCGGCAGTAGCCGGCGCGGGACGCTCCGAGCATCCGGCAGATCCGCTTGACGCCGAAGTCGGCGCGGTGGTCGGAGATGAAGGCCCAGCGGCGGTTGCTCACTTCATCTCCCGGGCGAAATAGGCGGCTGCCCGGCGCAGGATCTCGCGTTCCAGCCGCCACTCCTGCTCGGCTTTGAGCGGCCTGGCGTTCTCAGCCCGCAGCCGGGCAAGCTCCTGCGCCGCACTCACGCTGCCGTCGCGGCCCGTAGGCACGGCCTGGGCCTCGTCCTTGCGGACCCACGTCCGGAGCGACTCCGCGGTGATGCCGAGATCCGCGGCCACCGCCGCGTACGTCCGCTTCCCGGCCGCGGCGCGGTAGAGCGCGACAGCGTCGTTCCTGAACTCCCGCGGCGGCCTGGACGGCGCCGTATTCCACTCCGTCCACGGGGCGCAATACGTTCCCGGGCCTTCGCCGGCCTCTGCGACCAACTCTGGGTCACCCGGCCGATGGGCGCGGTCGGCACCAGCGCCGACAATGCCGCCTGCGAAAGCTTCCACGCATCCCTGAAACGCGAGACTCTCCAGGGCGCCCACGACGGGCTGTGGCAGGTCAGCCGCTTGAGGGCTGTACGCCTTCCCCGAACTTCGGCACGTCGGCACGCCCCGGACACGTCCAGACGCAACCACACGAAGTGGAGCGGGCGCCGCCACGCCCCGCGGTCGATGCCGGTGTCAGCGCTGACTTCCGCGACCTGCTCGGGGCCGGGCCGCCCGCAGCGACACGTGGGAAGGACGAGAGGCGGCGTGAACGAGCAGTCCCGGTGCCTCGTTCGTCTGACCGGTCTATAGGTTCGCCGGTATGCCGGGAGGTGCCTCTGGGGGAGGGCCTTCTGCGAGGGTGTGGTCCGCCGTGGCAGGGCGTCGATGGGTGCTATGGACCGTGTTCATGAGGTGGCGCAGGCGGAGGCCGTCTGGGGCGACGGCGGTGACGAGTGCGGCAGGCCCTGCCAGTGGGGTGAGGATGGCTTGGCCGTCTTCCGGCGCGTCCCTGAGCACCTGGATCTTGGGTGGCTTGTTCTCGAAGGCGGGATCGACGCTGAGGATTTGTCCGGTCGCTCGGTGGTGGCCCAGGACGGCAGGCCCGTCCCAGCCTGGTGCGCCTGGGCCGTATTCGGCTTCCTGGTCAAGGAGTACGTGTTCTCCGTGTCGGACGGTGAGCCGGGTAACCACGTGGCCCGGAAGTTCACCGGTGCGTCCGAGTACCTGCTCTTCGCGCAGGAGGAGCCGTGCGGTGGGAGCGAGATCGATCGTCCACGTCTGGCGAAGGTTGCTGCCGGCCGCGCAGATCAGCGGCTTGGGCAGCCAGTGGAGCTCCGCGTGCTCTTCCACGGTCAGGTGCACGTCGTAGGTGGCGTGTGCCGTGGTGGGCCCTTTGAGGGCGAGGGTTGCGGCGGTCGAGGTGATGTGGAGCTGCGAGTGCTGCTGGGCGATGGCTTCGATGCGGAGCCGGTCGCCGCCGAGGGGGGCGCTCATCGCGCCGACGATGCATACGCGGGCCTCGGTGCCGCGGGAACGAAGGCGCCGGAGTTCGAAGGGGCCATCGCCGTCGAGGACGGGCAGGGTGGTGGTGCCGCCCCTGGCTGCTGCCGTGATGCGGGCCGTGGCCCGTACGCCTGTGACAGGTGTGTGGCGGTCGGTCGGCTGGGCGTGCTCGGTGGTGAGGGTCATGCGGGGCCCGCGGTCCAGTCGGTGAGGCGTTCGCGGATCCAGTCGGTGACCGGTTTGACGCCGCCTTCCTCCTTGAGGCAGGTGAAGGCGACGGGGAGGTCACCGCGCTGGGCCTTCGCGTCGTGGGCCATGGCACCAAGGTCGGAGCCGACGTAGGGGGCGAGGTCGGTCTTGTTGATGACGAGGAGGTCTGCGGTGGTGACGCCGGGTCCCCCCTTGCGGGGGATGTCGTCGCCGCCGGCCACGTCGATGACGAAGATCTGGCTGTCCACCAGTCCTTTGGAGAAGGTGGCGGTGAGGTTGTCGCCACCGGATTCCACCAGGACCAGGTCGAGGGAGCCGACCTCCTCTTCCAGGTCCTCGACTGCTTCGAGGTTTGCGGAGATGTCGTCGCGGATGGCGGTGTGCGGGCAGGCACCGGTTTCGACGGCCTTGATCCGCTCGGGTGGCAGGACCGCCTCCCGGAGCAGGAAATCGGCGTCCTCGCGGGTATAGATGTCGTTGGTGACGACGGCGATGGACACTTCGGTGCGCAGTGCCCGGCACAGGGCGGCGACGGTGACGGTCTTGCCCGAGCCGACCGGTCCGCCCAGTCCGATGCGCAGGGCGCGTCGGCTTCCGTCGGGGCGCGCAGGGTCGGCGGCGCGGTAGGTGTGCCGGCGGGGGAACTCTTCGTCGAGTTCGTGGCCGAGGTGCATACAGGCTCCTTGCGTCGTGTTTCGTGGCGGGTGGTCAGGAGGCGAAGAGGCGTACCGGCCAGGCGGCGTGCTGCTGTGCGGTGATGTCGAGCAGCGGCGCGGAGGCAGCGGGCAGTGCGTCGATGCCCTCTTCGGGGATGCGCTGGGCCGCCGTTGCGGCGGCGGCCGCGACACGGTCGATGTCCGGGACCAGGCGGGCCAGCACCGCGGTGGCGTCGAACGGATCCAAGCTCAGCAGCCGGACTGTCGCCGTGGCCGGCCCGCTGACGGTTTCGTATGCGGCTGCATACGCGGCGTCCAGGGGGGTGAGGCCGGCCGACCGGGCGGCCAGGCCCAGCACCACTGGCTGGTGGGCGCCCCGGGGCCGGGCTGCGGCCAGGGCGTCGAGTTCGGGCGACGGCCAGGTGGCGCGGGCCGCCCGCATCATCTGCCGGCCCAGCTTGCGGGCTGTGGTCCGCAGCGCTGCCACCGGGGTGCGGGCGTCAGCGGCCCCGTCCAGGGCCAGTGGATCATGCCCTGCGGCGGTCGCGGCGGCCAGCGCCGCCGCGACCAGGCCCGCAGTGTGCAACCGGCCCCGGCAGAAATTCTCCAGCGAGCCGGCATCCTTGATCCGGCCCGCCGCCACGGCCGCTTCGGCGCCGCCGGAGTGTGCGTGGCCTCCGGCGGGGAAGCGGCCGTCGGCCAGAATGAGCAGCGCGGCACAGTTCATTGTTCGTTCCTCTTCACAGCTCAGGTCCTGCGGGGGCCGGGGTCGTCGGTCAGAAGAGGAAGTAGCGCTGTGCCATGGGAAGCTCGGAGACGTAGGCGCGGTCGACGATCTGGCCGTCGACGAAGGTCGTCACGTCCGTCACCTTCGCTCCGCCGACGATGACCTCGTAGGTGTCGGGGTCGATCCGGACGTGGGGGGTGGCACCGTTCTCCTTCATGTCGGCCTTCTTGACGGGACGTGTGTCCGTGATGGCCTTGAACTGTTTGGTCAGCTTGCGGCCCTTGGCGACACCGTTCTTGATGGCCCGCTCGGTGACGAAGTTGTAGGAGAGAGAACCGGGGGCCAGACCGGTAGCACCCCACATCGGGCGAGGCAGCACCGGCTGGGGGGTGGGGATGGACGCGTTGGCGTCGCCCACCTGCGCGTAGGCGATCTGCCCGCCCTTGATGACCACGTGCGGCTTCACCCCGAAGAACTTCGGCTCCCACAGCACCAAGTCGGCCAGCTTGCCGGTCTCCACCGACCCGACGACAGCGTCGATGCCCTGCGCGAGGGCCGGGTTGATGGTGTACTTCGCGACGTACCGGCGGGCGCGCCGATTGTCAGCCACCGGCGGTTCGGCCGGCGGAGTCGTAAGCGCCGGCGTCTTGTCCTTGGCCTTCTTGCTCTTCGGCTCGGCCTCCGGCTCGTCCAGAGGCTGGTCTTCTTCCAGGAAGCCGCGGCGGACCTTCATGACGTGCGCGGTCTGCCAGGTACGCATGATCATCTCGCCGATGCGGCCCATGGCCTGGGCGTCCGAGGACATGATCGAGATGGCTCCGAGATCATGGAGGATGTCCTCGGCGGCCATCGTGGAGGGCCTGATCCGGGAGTCCGCGAAGGCCAGATCCTCCTCGACCTTCGGGTTGAGGTGATGGCAGACCATCACCATGTCGAAGTGCTCCTTGACCGTGTTGACGGTCAGTGGCCGGGTGGGGTTGGTGGAGGCGGGCAGCACGTTCGGCTCGCTCACCATCTTGATCATGTCCGGGGCGTGGCCACCGCCGGCACCTTCGACATGGAAGATGTGGATGGAGCGGCCGTCGATGGCGTCGATGGTGTCCTGGACGAAGCCGGCCTCGTTCAACGAGTCGGCGTGGAGCGCGAGCTGAACCCCGGTCTCCTTGCAGACCTCCAGGCACTTCTTGATGACGGCCGGGGTCGCGCCCCAGTCCTCATGGATCTTGAGTCCGATGACGCCGGCGTCCACCTGGTCGAGCATGGACTCCTTCGACATGGTGGCGCCCTTGCCGAGGAGTCCGATGTTCACCGGGAAGCCGTCCAGCGCCTCAAACATCCGGTCGATGTGCCACGAGCCCGGTGTGACGGTGGTGGCCGTGCTGCCCTCCGCCGGCCCCGTACCGCCGCCGATGAGCGTGGTGACCCCCGCGGCCAGCGCCTCATGTACCTGGTCGGGGCAGATGAAGTGGACATGTGTGTCAATGCCGCCGGCGGTGAGGATCCTCCCCTTGCCCGCGATGACTTCGGTGTCCGGACCGATGACGAAGTCGGTGGGCCTCGGGCCGATACCGTTGTGACTGGCCCCCTCCTCGTGCAGAGGGTCCATCGTCTCGGGGTTGTACGCCTTGCCCAGCGCGACGATGTTCCCGCCCCGGATGGCGACGTCCGCTTTTACGACGCCCCAGTGGTCCAGGACGACCGCGCCGGTGATGACCGTGTCCGGAGGTACCGCGACGGTGTCGCCGGCAGGCTTGCCGGGCCTGGCCTTGCCCGGATCACGCGGCACGATGGACTGGCCCATCGACTCACGGATCACCTTGCCGCCGCCGAAGACCATCTCGTTGCCGCTGCGCCCGGGGCCTCCGGACCAGTCGTCCTCGATCTTGATTCGCAATGCGGTGTCGGCGAGGCGAATACAGTCGCGGGTCGTCGGGCCGTACCGGTCCGCGTAGGCGGCGCGGGTCAACGGGTCGGACGGCTTGGGTTCGTCGTGGCAGCAGGAACAGTCGGGGCACTGAGCCATGGAATTCACACCTGCTCCCTGTCGAACGATCCCTTGACGTTGTCGAGCGAGCCCTTGACCTTCTGCGGCAGGCCCTTGACCTTGTCGCGCAGACCGTGAACGACGCGGGCGCCCTCGATGGGCACGAGCTCGACCTCTTCGGTGATGCCGGGTTCGAAACGTACGGAGCTGCCGGCGGGCACGTTCAGACGCAGGCCCCACGCTTGTTTACGGGGGAACCTGAGGCCGTCGTTGGCTTCGGCGAAGTGGTAGTGGGAGCCGACCTGGATGGGGCGGTCGGTCGGGTTCATGACGGTCATCTTCGTTACGTGGTTCAGCTGCCGATGGCGTTCGTTGAAGATCACCACCTCGTCACCCTTCCGCGGGGAGAAGTCCACCTTCCCTGGAGAGACGACCGGTTCTTCGTCCCCGGCTGCATCGGGGAAGGGGCCGTGAATCGTGACCAGCTTCGTGCCGTCGGGGAACGTCGCCTCCACCTGGACGTTCTCGATCATCTCCGGGACGCCCTCCATGACCTCCTCCCGGGACAGCACCTTCCGTCCGGAGGACATCAGCTCGGCGACGGTCCTACCGTCTCTGGCCCCCTCAAGGACATGCACGATCAACAGCGCCATCGTCTCGGGATAATTCAGCCGCACGCCGCGTGCCCGCCGCTTCTCCGCGACATCGGCCGCCACGTGCATCATCAGACGTTCTTGTTCGTGGGGGGTCAGGTGCACAGTCACTTCCCTGCAGTCGCTCCCGCCCAGGGCTCCTGCTCTGGGCCATGAGCCGAGGACGCGGCCACGCGCACCCACAGTCCGGACCTGCCCTCTACGGCATTGTTTCCGGCGCTATTGGCACAGCTCCGTGGCCATCCAGCCCCAACTCAACGTGAAACCATCGTGATCACGCCGATGGGACCAAAGCGACGTACTGGCCGCACGGTACTCAAATGAGTGGTCGCCGGAACAGAGCGCCCAAAAAACGGTGCCGGGAATGATAGGAACCCCTCCCCGCGGCAACTGGGCCGACCAGCTCCGCCTCCGGATGCAGAAATCGGCATCCGGCGCCCGGAGGATCGGACCACGGGGGCTCAACAGGCATTCCGTGCGCCCGGCCCGCGCGGTGAGCTCGACCGGCATCGGGCGTGCGAATCGTTCCTGCGGTGATGCCCTTGCGCCATGCGGGTGAGCACAGTCCGCTGGGGCTTCCGGTGGCCGGGAGAAACACCGTAAAACGCGAGGGCCGTGTTGTCGTGCCGAAGGATGTATGTGATGAGCCGAGGCCTGATCGTGGTGGATGTGCAGAAGGACTTCTGTGAAGGGGGCAGTGTGCCCGTCGCGGGCGGCGCGCGGATCGCGACGGCGGTCGCCGACCTCGTCGAGCGGAGCGCGGGTGACGAATACCAGTACGTCGTCGCGACCCGGGACCACCACATCGATCCGGGAAGCCACTTCTCCGACACACCCGACTACAAGGACAGCTTTCCCGTGCACTGTGTGGCGGGAGGCGAGGGCGGTGAGTTCCACCCCCACTTCGCCCCGACCGTCACCGGCGGCAAGGTGGATGCCGTCTTCTTCAAGGGCGCCCACAGTGCCTCCAAGAGCGGCTTCGAAGGCGCCGACGAACACGGCACATCCCTGGCGGACTGGTTGCGCGCCCGCGGTGTGGAAGACGTCGACGTGGTGGGCATCGCCACGGACCACTGCGTGCGCGCGACCGCGCTGGACGCCGTCAAGGCCGGGTTCCGCGCCCGCGTACTCCTGGACTACTCGGTAGGCGTCGCCCCTGACACCACAGCGTCGACCCTGGACGACTTTCGCCAGGCAGGCGTCACCTTCTCCGGTGAGGCACCCGCCCCGCGATAAGCGGCTGTCGCCAACACACGTCATCACGTGCAGCGGCCACAGAGCACGGTGGCCGTCCGCCCTTTCGGTCGGGACGGGGAGTGAGGGACGGGACCCGGCCCCACGGTGTGCAGCGCGTCCCAGAGGGTCGGTTGCAAATGCTGGCTTAGCGCCATCGCGGGGATCCGGGTGAGGACGGTTTGCGGCGAAGAGGCCTTCGTCCTCACCTGATGATCCCGCATCGGGTCGGTCACCCCCGGCCTCACAGTCGGCGTTGCGGTGGAAGCACCCGGTCCCGAGCAGAAAACCAGCGTCACGATTCCGTACATAGTGCTCATAACGCGCACCATTCGCCTGACGGAGTCAGGCTCACGAGGCTCTGACCTGCGGTTTCCTTCTACCTATTTTGGATAAACCTGTTTCCTGGGACCTATCAGGTCGAGGGCGCGCGATCCATGAGCCTGCCCGCAAAGAGCCTTTGGCCTGCGGTTTCTCAGATGTGCGTGGTGTGCACCCTGGCGGCGGCCGCGCACCTCACTGCGGAGGAGACCGACCACGACACCCTCGTAAGAGCGTGTCCTATGTGGTGAGGCGGAGGAGGCGTTCGTAGCAGCTGAGGGCTGCGGCGAGGCCGAGGCCAGGTGGTTGCGGGGGTGGCGTTCGCAGCGGTGGTTGAGTCGGCGGTATCCGGTCAGCCAGGACATGGTCCGTTCGATCACCCAACGGCGCCGACCCAGCCGCTCGGAGGAGTCGATGCCTTTGCGGGCGATACGGACGCCGATCCGCTTCCCGTGTAGCCATTTGCGCAGGTGAGGAATGTCGTAGGCCTTGTCGGCATGCAGACGCTGCGGTTTGAAGTGGCGGCCGCAGTGGGGGTCGTGTGTCTCGTTTGGTGACCCAAGATCATGGGCTTCAGCGCAAGGCTGTCGTGGGTGTTGGCGGCCGAGAGACCGACGAGGAGGGGCAGTCCGTTCGCGTCCGACGGGACGTGCATCTTGGAACCCGGCTTGCCCCGGTCCACGGGGCTCGGAACTGTGAGTTCACCCCTTTTAAGCGCGGACATGGGCGGAGTCGAGGACGGCGCGGGAGAGGTCGAGGAGGCCGGCGTCGTCGAGGCGGTGCAGGATCTCCTCGTGCAGCCGGCCCCACAACCCGGCCCTCGACCAGATCAGGAAGCGGCGGTGGGCCGTCGACTTCGATATCCCGAAGCAGGGTGGCAGGGCCCGCCAGGCGCACCCGCTGACCAGCACGTAGATGATCGCGGCGAACAGCGCGCCCTCGTGGCCTGATGCATTGTCAGGTAAGTCAGCATCCGATCAGCATCAGTCCCTGAGCGTTCAGAGGGGCTGTCCGATGTGACGCCTGGTCGGCGGTGTCACAACAGCCTGGTTGGCGCAGAAGCGCRGGCTGCGAGCCTTCTCGGCAGAGGGGGTCGATGTTCCTTTCTACCTTCGTCTCGGCGAGCGTCCGTGTAGAGTGCATAGCGCCCTTGACCTGCAGAAAGCTGGCAGGGAGCCGTCTTCTAGGAGTTCAAAATGCTGCGCACCATGTTCAAGTCCAAGATCCATCGGGCCACCGTCACCCAGGCCGACCTGCACTACGTCGGTTCCGTGACGATCGACGCCGATCTCCTCGACGCGGCCGACCTGCTGCCGGGGGAGCTCGTGCACATCGTCGACATCACGAACGGTGCGCGGCTGGAGACGTACGTCATCGAGGGCGAGCGCGGTTCGGGTGTCATCGGGATCAACGGGGCCGCCGCGCACCTGGTGCACCCCGGGGACCTGGTCATCCTGATCAGCTACGCGCAGATCGAGGACGCGCAGGCGCGGGCGTTCTCTCCCCGCGTCGTCCACGTGGACGCGGACAACAGGATCATCGAGCTGGGGTCGGACCCGTCCGCCCCGGTGCCGGGCACGGACCAGGAGCGCAGCCCCCACGCGGTTGCTGTCTGAGGGGAGTCGGGTACATGGCGATCGAACTGCTGGACGAGCGGAAGGCCGGGCGGCTGCTGGCCGTCGAGGACGGGGCGGTGGTCGGGTTCATCGCCTACTTCGTCCTCGGCGCCGAGCCGCACGCGCTGGTCGCGGTCCACACGGTGGTCGAGCCGGGCCACGAGGGCCGCGGGATCGCCGGGGAGCTGGTGCGGACCTTCTACGGGATCGCCGCCGCCGAGGGCGTGCCGGTCGTCCCGCTCTGCCCCTACGCGGCGAGCTGGGCCGCCAAGCACCCCGACCGGGCGCCCGTGGCCCCGGCCGGTCTCGTGGAGGCCGCGAAGGCGCAGCTGGACGCCGACTCCGACCAGTGGTGACGGGGCTGACGCTGCTCCACACCTCCGCGGCGCACGTCCCGGTCTTCGACGCGCTGCGCGACCGGGACCACCCGGGAGCCGCACTGCGGCACCTGGTGCACCCGGAGCTGCTGGAGCGGGCCCGCGCCGACGGCCCGGAGTCGGTGGCCGAGGACCTGCGCGGGCTGCTCGGGGACGCGGACGGGCCGGTGCTGGTCACCTGCTCGACCCTCGGGGCCGTCGCGGAGGCCCTGGGGCCCTCCCTCGGCGTCCCGGTGCTCAGGGTGGACCGGCCCATGGCGGCCGAGGCCGTCCGTAGGGGCCCGCGGATCGCCGTACTGGCCACCGTCGAGTCGACCTTCGCGCCGACCGCGGACCTACTGGCCGAGGAGGCCGCCGGTCGACCGGTGTCGGTCCGTACGCGGTTCGTCGAGGGGGCCTGGGAGCTCTTCGCGGCCGGGGACACCTCCGGGCACCTCGCGGCGGTGGCCGAGGCGGTGGACGCCGTCACGGACGCCGACGTCATCGTCCTGGCCCAGGCCTCCATGGCCGACGCCGCCCGGTCGGCCCGTACCCGCGTACCCGTCCTCTCCAGCCCCGGACCCGGCCTGGCCGCGGCCCTGCGGCTGCCCGGAGCGGACACCGCCCCCGCAGCCCCGGCCTGACCGGCACCCGCGCTGGGCGGTGCCCCCGGCGGAGACGGCCGCCGGGGGCACCGCCGTGTCCGGGGGCATGACGGAAGGGATCGGGGGAAAGTGGGACTCATGGAGCGAAAAGCAGAGCAGACGCAGCCCCCGCCGCCCGAGCCCGACCCGGTTCCGGCGCCCTTCCCGCCGCTCCCGGAGCCCGAGCCCGTGCCGCGGCCGGTGCCGCCGGTTCCGGCGCCGTTCCCCGAGCCCGATCCGGTGCCCGCGCCACCCGGACCCGCTCCGGTCCCCCAGCCGGGCCCGCTCGGCTGAGGGACCCGGCGGGCCGCGCCCCCTCGGGCGGGTGAACCCGTACGTCAGTCCGCGCGAACGCCGTCCCACTGTTCGACATGCGCCCAACTCCAGCCGCACGGCGGCCGGTTGTGGCCCTTGTCAGCGATGTGGGGCGGCGTTAGGTTGTGCGGTTCCTGATGTCTTCAAGGGGGCTCCCATGGGTGTACGGGGCCGGCATCGCCGGTACCAGCCGAGCAGCATCAACCGGGCCTCGCTCGCCGTCACCGCGGGTGGCGCGGGCATCGCGCTCCCGCTCATCGGGGCGGGGGCCGCGCACGCCGCCTCCGTGGACACCTGGAACAAGGTCGCCGAGTGCGAGGCGACCGGCGACTGGAAGATCGACACCGGCAACGGCTACTTCGGCGGCCTCCAGTTCAGCCAGAGCACTTGGCGGGAATTCGGCGGCACCGCCTTCGCCGCACGCGCCGACCTGGCGACCAAGGACCAGCAGATCGCGGTCGCGGAGAAGGTGCTCAGGGGGCAGGGCCCGCAGGCCTGGCCCGTCTGCGGCCCGCAGTCCGGACTCAGCCGCAGCGGTCCGGCGCCCGCCACCGCGGGGCCGGCGTCGCCCAAGCCGGCGCAGTCCCAGGCCAAGACGGACCAGGCCAAGACGGCCCAGGCCGGGTCCGCACAGCCCGAGCCGGCCCGGCCCGAGCCCGCGCGGACGCAGGCGCCGATGGACCGGCTCCAGGCGACCAAGGCCACCACCGGGACGCCCGTCGTCATGCCCCGCCCGACCGGGACCTCCGTCCTGCCGAACCCGTACGTCGTCGCGCCCGGGGACTCGCTCTCCACGATCGCCGTCCAGCAGCACGTCGAGGGCGGCTGGCAGGCCCTCTACGAGACCAACCGGAGCACCGTCGGCGGCAACCCCGACATGATCTTCCCGGGGCAGCGGCTCACGCTCCGGGTGACCACCGCTCCCGTGGCGCCGCCCCCGCAGAACCCGGAGAAGCCGCCGCGCACCGCCGAGCCGGTCAAACCCGTGGAGCCCGCCGGCCAGGCCAAACCGGTGGAGAAGCCGACGGAGAAGCCCGCCGCCAAGCCCACCGAGAAGCCGGCGGAGAAACCTGCCGAGAAGCCCGCCGAGAAGCCGGCGGAGAAACCTGCCGAGAAGCCGGCCGCCAAGCCCTCAGCGGAGCAGAAGCCCGCCTCGGGCGGCTTCACCGCCCCTGTCGACGCCGCCCTCGGAACGGCTTACCACGTCGCGGGGTCCTCCTGGTCCAGCGGCTACCACACGGGCGTCGACTTCCCGGTGCCGACCGGCACCAGCATCAAGGCCGTGGGAGCGGGCACGGTGGAGTCGGCGGGCTGGGCGGGAGCCTACGGGTACCAGGTCGTCATCAAGCACGCCGACGGCCGGTACTCCCAGTACGCCCACCTCTCCGCGCTCGGCGTCAAGGCCGGGCAGCAGGTCTCCGGCGGCCAGCGGATCGGCCGCTCCGGCTCGACCGGCAACACCAGCGGGCCCCACCTGCACTTCGAGATGCGCACCGCCCCCGGCTACGGCTCCGACATCGACCCGCTCAAGTACCTCCGTGGCAAGGGCGTCGGCATCTGACCCCCGCACGTGCGGCGGCACGGCCGTGAGCAGCACCAGGCCCGCCGCCGCCACCACGGCGCTCGCCAGCGCGGCCACGGCGCCCGCGGTGCCGTAGCGGAAGCCCTCGTCGAACAAGGAGATGCCCACCGCCGCGGCCACCGCCGGATTGACGACGGTCACCGTGGCCAGCGGCGCGGTCAGCCCGGCACCCCGGTAGGCGGCCTGCGAGAGCAGCAGGCCGCCGGCCGCCAGTACGGCGATCGCCGCCAGGTCCGGCCACAGCCCGGCCGACGCGCCCGCCTCGAAGCCCTCCGCGACCGACTTCGTGAACACGGAGGCCATCCCGAAGGCCGTACCCGCGGCCGCCGCCAGCAGCACGCTGCGCAGCACCGCCCGGTGCGCCCGCCGGGCCGCCATGATCAGCACCGCCGCGCCGCCCGCCGTCACCGACAGCAGCAGGGTCCGTTCCGTGCCGGCCAGGGCCTCCCGGCCCGCGGCGTCCCCGCCGGTCAGGGCGAGGAGCCCGGCCAGGCCGACGGTGGCCAGGACGGCCCCGCGCCAGGCCGCCGCGCCCGCCCGGCGTCCCACGAAGACGGCCGCCATCGGGAGGGCGAAGACGATGGTCAGCGCACCCAGCGGCTGGACCAGGCTCAGCGGCCCGTACGCGAGCGCCAGTACGTGCAGCAGGGCGCCGAGCCCGTTCAGGGCGACCGCCGCCCACCAGCCGGCCCGGCGCAGCGGTGCGTAGGAGCCGTCCGGCGAGCTCGCCGCGACGTGCTCCTGGACGATCGCACCGCTCGCGTACGCAACGGCGGAGACCAGGCAGAGGAGGACCGACAGGGCCAGGGCGCTCATGCATTCCACGATGCCCCACCCGGGGCTGCTCTTCATCCGCCCACGGGCTCCTTGATCGGCGAGCGAGTCATCCTCCTGGCATACACCGGAAGGAGTACCTACCGGTTTCCGGCGGGGGTCCGTCGCGAACGGGCGCCCCTCCGTGCCCCCCGGCGGCGGCCGTGTCGTGGAGCGTACGGAGCGTCACGAACCCATCCATACCGTGACAGGGGGCTCGCGGTCGGTGAGGCGCACGGATACGGGTTTGGTCCCGGGCGTGTCGGCTCCGTACAGTGGCGGTTTTGGGACCTCCGCAGCAGGCGGACGCGGACGAGCGAACAGGGAACGGCAGCGGCCATGACGGTGACCGAAGACAACCACGCATACGGGCCGGGCATCGACCCCGAGCGGCTGGCCCTCTGCCTCAGCGTGCTCGACGAACTCGACAAGATCGACGTCGACCACCCCGACGCCATCACCGTACGCCGCGCCACCGCCGGCCTCTACCGCACGGTCAAGCAGCGCCGCCGCCAGGAGCGCCGCGCCGCCAAGACCGCCAACGACAGGGCCGTCACCGAGGCGACCGCGACCGGCTCCGCCGAGCGCATCGACGACGAGACCGAGGGCATCCTGCCCTCCTCGGTCACCGAAGCCGGCCGGATCGCCGGAATACTCCAGCGCCCGCGCTCCTGCTACGTCTGCAAGACGCGGTACGTCGAGGTCGACTACTTCTACCACCAGCTCTGCCCGGAGTGCGCCGTCGAGAACCGGACCAGGCGGGAGGCCCGCGCCGATCTGACCGGCAAGCGCGCGCTGCTCACCGGCGGCCGGGCCAAGATCGGCATGTACATCGCCCTGCGGCTGCTGCGCGACGGCGCCCACACCACGATCACCACCCGTTTCCCCAAGGACGCCATCCGCCGCTTCAAGGCGATGGAGGACTCCGCGGACTGGATGCACCGCCTGGAGGTCGTCGGCATCGACCTGCGCGACCCGGCCCAGTCCGTCGCGCTCGCCGAGCAGGTGGCCGCTGCCGGTCCACTGGACATCCTGATCAACAACGCGACGCAGACCGTGCGCCGCCTGCCCACCGCGTACGCCGCGCTGGTCGAGGGCGAGAGCGCCCCGCTGCCGGCCGGCGAGCTCCCCGCCCACCACGTCATCGGCGCCTTCAACTCCGGCGCGGTCGACGGCCTGGCGGCGCTGCCCGTCGGCGTGAGCGGACTGGAGGCGCAGAAAGTCGCCGACCTGGCCCTGGTCGCGGGCAACGCCAGCCTGGAGCGGCACCTCGCCGGCACGGCCATCGACGCGGGCGGCCTGCTGCCCGACGTCGTCGATTCCAACACCTGGGTGCAGACCATCGACCAGATCTCCCCGGTGGAGCTGCTGGAAACCCAGCTGTGCAACTACACCTCGCCGTTCATCCTGATCAGCGCGCTGCGGCCGGCGATGGCCGAGGCTGCCCGGAAGGCGTCCAGCGGGCGTGCGTACGTGGTCAACGTCTCCGCGATGGAAGGCGTCTTCAGCCGCGGCTACAAGGGCGCGGGGCACCCGAACACCAACGCCGCCAAGGCGGCGATGAACATGGTGACGCGGACCAGCGGCCAGGAGATGTTCCAGACCGACCGCATCCTCATGACCTCGGTCGACACCGGCTGGATCACCGACGAGCGCCCGCACTTCGACAAGCTGCGCCTGGCCGAGGAGGGCTTCCACGCGCCCCTCGACCTGGTGGACGGCGCGGCCCGCGTCTACGACCCGGTCGTCCGGGGCGAGGCCGGCGAGGACCTCTTCGGAGTCTTCCTGAAGGACTACGCGCCCGCCAATTGGTAGGACCGCCGCCGCGTTCGCGGCGGTACGGGGTGAGGAGGGGGTGGACGGCACGGGCCGTCGACCCCCTCCTCACCCGTTCGGGCGCATCGCGCCTCAGAGTTGGTAGGCCCCGGCCGCGACGAGTTCGAGCACCGGGCGCCAGTCCTCCATCACCCCGGCGTCCAGCCCCGCCGCCCGGCCCGCACGGGCCGCCTGGCGCAGTGTCTCCGCCTCCGGCTCGGCGCCCGGGGCGGGCGGGCGCAGGAGCCGGGCCACGCGGTCGCCCAGCAGCGGACGGACCGCCTCCGCAGTGCGCCCGTCCGGGTCCGCGGGCGCCCCCGAGCCGCCCTCCCGGGGCAGCAGCCGCCCCAGGCCGTGGAGCAGTCCGGCCACTTGGAGTTCCTTGTCGAACGGATGCGAGCGGCGCAGGAGCGCCGCAGTCTGTAGTCCGAGGTCGCGGTCGGAAGCGTCCGGGGCCTCGTGATGGGCGTGCAGAAGGTCCATCAGCTCGTCGACACTGCCGAACGCGGGTACTCCTGACCTCGCCACCGTGACTCCCTCTGTCGTCGCCGCTCGCGTGCCTCCGCACCCGAGCAGATCAGTCCCGGCGGACACGCCGGTGGGCGACTTCCTGAACTCGGGGAGAAAACAAGCGGTCCAGCGCGGATTTTACCGTTCCATCGAGCGGGCCCCCGCTCATATGTGTACCCTGAAGCGCAAGGAGCCTCACCCGGGCCCCGCTCCACCATGGCGCCACCGCGTCCGGAAGACCTTCTATATCCCTATTCCGGCGCGCGACGAGCCCGCCGGGTTACGCGACACAAGGGAGTGCGCGGTGACTGAGATGACCAAGACCGACCCGACCATGGAGCGCACGGGATGGAGGGCGAGCGCGCGGTCCGACGAACTCGGCAGCCTTGAAGTCTGGGCCCGCTCCGCACCCATCCGGCTGGCCGGCTACGAGGACGACCTGGCGGAACCGCACATCCTGCCCGGCATCGACTAGGGCCGGAGCCCGACGCGCCCCCGCACCCGAGGGTGACGGGGGCGCGCCACGTCGCGGGGCGGCTCCGCGTTTCCGCCGTCCGTGCGGGGTTCCCGTCCGGCCTACGCCGTGAGCGTCATCGCTGCGGGCGATCATCCCTTCCCCCGGCGGGTCCGCCCCGGCAAGGTCGCACCCATGAAGCTACTGATGCTGGGCGGGACCGAATTCGTCGGGCGCGCGATCACCGAAGACGCCCTGGAGCGCGGCTGGGAGGTGACCGTCTTCCACCGGGGGCACCACGCGCCCCCGCCGGGAACCTCCGCCCTCCACGGGGACCGTACGCTCCCCGGCGGCCTGGACTCCCTCGCCGAGGGGGAGTGGGACCTGGTCGTCGACACCTGGGGCGGTGCCCCCACCGCGGTCCGCGACAGCGCCCGCCTGCTGGCCGGCCGGGTCGGCCGGTACGTGTACGTCTCCACCCGTTCGGTCTACGCCTACCCCGCGACCGCGGGTCCCGGCCAGGACGGCCCGCTGGTCGAGGGATCGCCCGACGCGGACTCCGTCGCCTACGCCGAGGACAAGAGGGGCGCCGAGATCGCGGCCGTGGACGCCTTCGGGGAGCGCGCGCTGCTCGTGCGCGCCGGGCTGATCCTCGGTCCGTACGAGAACGTCGGCCGGCTGCCCTGGTGGCTGAACCGGGTCGCGCGCGGCGGCCCCCTCCTCGCCCCCGGACGCCCCGGACTCCCGCTCCAGTACATCGACGTGCGCGACCTCGCGCGCTGGACCCTGGACGCGGCGGAAGCCGGCCACGGCGGCGCCTACGACCTGATCTCCCCGCTCGGCCACGCCACCATGGGCAGCCTCCTGGAGGCCTGCGCCGCCGCCACCGGCGTACCCCTGGAGCCGCACTGGACCGACGAGGCCGTGATCGAGGCGGCCGGGATCCAGCCGTGGACCGAACTGCCCGTCTGGCTCCCGGAGGGCGAAGCCCACGCCCACATGTTCGGCGGCGACGCCACCCGGGCCCTGGAAACGGGCCTGGAGTGCCGCCCCGTCGAGGAGACGGCCGCCGACACCTGGGCCTGGCTCCGCTCCCTCGGCGGTGTCGCCCCCCAGCGTTCCGACCGGCCCGCGCCGGGCATCTCCGCGGAGCGGGAGGCGGACCTACTCGGGCTCTGAGGCGCGGGCTCCGGCGAGCCGGGTCGGCGGCAGGTACTCGCGCACCGGCGTGCGGCGCCACCAGGCGCCGGTCTCGCGGAGCTCCCGCCAGGTGGTGAACCGGTACCGGTAGAGCCGGGCCCGCACGAACCGCGGCGGGGCGTCCGGGAAGGGGTTGTGGCGGATCAGCCGCAGCGTGTCCCGGTCGCCCGCCAGCAGCCGCTCGACGAACGGCCCGAACCAGTCCCGGGCGTAGCCGGGGGACAGGGCCGCGAACCACATCAGCCAGTCCAGCCGCAGGTGGTACGGCGCGAACTGGCGCGGTATCCGCAGCGGATCGCCCGGCTTGCCCTTGAAGCCGTACTCCCGCCAGGCGCCGTCCTCGCGGGGCACCGCGTCGGCGGTCCCCTCGACCACGACCTCGTCGCGGATCCGCCCGACCGTGCCGAACGCCCCGTAGGTGTTGACCAGGTGGAGCGGGTCGAAGGACCGGTTCATCACCTGGCGCGGCGAGATCATGTTGGCCACCGGATGCCGGCTGAGCGCCAGGACCAGCGCCGTCACCGCGCAGACGAGGACGACGTACCAGACCGGGGCCCCGCCCGACGCGGCGGCGGGCGGGGGACCGGCGAGCGCGGTGAAGTCGACGGCCGGCAGCGCGAGCGTGATCGTCAGCCAGTTCAGCCAGGCGAAGTTGCCCGACAGCACCAGCCACAGCTGGGTGGCCACCATGACGCACGCCGCGTACGAGGCCACCGGCTGCGGCGTGAACAGCAGCACCGGGAAGACCAGTTGGGTCACGTGGTTCGCCGCGCACTCCACCCGGTGGACGGGGCGCGGCAGGCGGTGGAAGAACCAGCTGAGCGGCCCGGGCATCGGCTGCGTCTCGTGATGGTGGTAGAGGCAGGTGAGCTTGCGCCAGCAGGCGTCGCCGCGCATCTTGATCAGCCCGGCGCCGAATTCCACCCGGAACAGCACCCACCGCAGCAGCCACAGCACCAGCACGGGCGGCCCGGTCCGGGCGTTGCCGAGGAAGACGGCCAGGAACCCGACCTCCAGCAGCAGGGACTCCCAGCCGAAGGAGTACCAGGTCTGCCCCACGTTGACGATCGACAGGTAGAGCAGCCACAGCACCGTCCACATCCCCATGGCCGCGCCCAGCGGCACGAGGTCGCCCGCGCCCGCGGCCAGCGCCGCCGCGAGGGCCGCCCCGGCCCAGGCGCAGCCGGCGAAGAGTCCGTCGGAGTAGCGCAGTTGGAACAGGCTCGGGGCGTGGCGGAAGGGCACGTAGCGCAGGTAGTCCGGGACGGGCAGCATGCCGCGCGCCCCGATCAGGGCCCGGAACTGCAGGGCGGCCCCGACGAACGCGAAGACGTAGACGCCCGCCAGGGCCCGCTGGAAGACCAGCCGGCCCAGCCAGTATCCGGGCGCCGTGAACCAGTCCATCCCCTCCAGTATCAGGCGCCGGAGGCCAGGGCGCGCAGGTGGCGGCCCAGCCACCGCGCGTAGCCGTGCTGGAGGAGGGGGACCACGGGACCCGCGAGCCGGGTGTACCAGCGGTCCGGGCGGCTGAAGGCGGTGACCGTGAACCACACCGCGCCGTCGGCGTCGATCTCCACGAGGAAGGACTCCTCCCCGCATTCGGGGTGCCCGGGCAGGGTGCCGTACGCGAAGCCGGTGCGGGTGGGCTCGTACGCGGTCCAGATCACCTGGCAGGGGGCGGTGATCCGCAGGGGTCCCAGGCCGATCCCCACCTCCGCGCGCAGACCGGGCCGGACGGCGCCGCCGCCGGGCGTACGGACGCGAACGCCCGAGGCCCGGTGGGCGCGGAAGGTCGTGACCGCGGTCCCGGCGGCTTCGAAGACGGTCCGGCCCTGACCGATCCGGGTGCGGTGGTGCAGGTGGTGGTATCCGGCGGGCAGGGGCCGGCGGGCCGTCGCGCCCCGGTCGGGGTAGTTGACGGTGTCCCGGCCGGCGCTGATGAGGCGGGTCATGGCGTGTTCTCCGTTCGATCGGACATCAGGGGCGGGGTGCGGGCGCCGCCGCGAGGGCGACGGGTGGGGCGGCGGGCGCGGGGGGCGTGGCGGTCAGCCGGCGCCACGCCAGCAGGGAGCACAGGGCGAAACCGAGCGCGTTGCCCAGCCCGTGCGTGGCGGCCATCCAGGTCAGGGTGGGGTGCACGATCCCGGTGGCCTCGCCCGCCGCCCACCACAGGGCGAGCAGCATCGTGACCACGAGGACCGCCGCCGACACGGCCAGCAGCGTCGCGGTGGTCCGCTCCCGCGCGGCGGGCCGCAGGTCCCGCCAGGTCACCAGGGCCACCGCCCACATCCCCGTGGTCAGCACCACCGCGCCCAGCAGTTCGGCCCAGTCGTCGACGAAGTAGCCGAGCAGGACCAGCAGGGTCCCCGCCGGGACGCTGTACGCGGCCCAGCGCGCCCCGCGCCGCGCCCCCGAGGAGCGGCACACCAGGCCGGCGACCAGGGCGGCGGTGAACCCGGCGAAGTGGAAGTGCGGGACGGTCAGCGCCAGGACGTCCAGGTCGAAGCCGAAGAGCCGGTACCCGGCCCGCTCGGCGACCAGGGCGGTCGCGGCGACCGAGGGCGAGACCAGGGCGGTGAGCACGGCCGCCTCGGCCGGGTCCGGCAGCCGCCCGCCCCCGGGCGGGGTCCGGGCGAGCACCTGCCACAGCCGGGCCCCGGCCGTGCGGGCGAGGGCCAGGGCGGCCGCCGCGTAGAGCGCGGCGAGGGCCGTGGCCGCCGGGCCGCGCGGGAGCCACGGGCACAGCGCCCCCGGCACGGCCGCGAGGGGCCACAGCCGGGCCGCGCGGCGCAGCCCGACCGGGTCGATCAGGCGCAGGCCCAGGGGGACGGCGCAGCCCATCCCCAGGGCGACGATCAGGTTCACGAGGACGGTCAAGGCCCCCTCCTTTGAACGCGTTCAACTCACGGTCGTGACCCTACGCTTTTCATTGAACATGTTCAATACGATCTGACGGGCGCTCCGGTTGCGGTGTCGGGAGAGATGCGGCAGACAAGAGAGGAGCAACCGGGGCGAAAAGGGAGAGCAGCGTGAACGACGCGAACGACGTGCCCGCACCGACACACCGTCAGGCGCCGCGCCGTCACGTACCGGCCTGCGCGGCCCTCTTGGCGGTCGTCGGCCTCCTCGCCGCCGGCTGCTCGGGTTCGGGCCCCGAACAGACCAAGGGCGCCGCCGCCGACCGGATGGAGCTCGCCCTCCAGCCCGTCGGCGCCCCCGGCCCCGACCCCTTCACCCCTTCGTCGGCCACCGCCGAGTCGGCGCCCGTCCAGCCGCCGCTGCCCAACGCGAGCGGCCGTGGCATCCGTACGGTCGGCGCCGCCACCCCCGGCCTGTACGGCGGGACGAACCGGCTCGGCAGCTGCGACGTCGAACGCCAGGTCACCCTCCTGACCGCGGACGACGCCAAGTCCCGCGCCTTCGCCGAGGTCGCCGGCGTCGAACGGGAGAAGATCCCCGAATTCCTGCGCGGACTCACCCCGGTGGTCCTGCGCGCGGACACCCGGATCACCAACCACGCCTTCCGCGACGGCCGGGCCGACGGCTACCAGGCCGTCCTCCAGGCCGGCACGGCCGTCCTCGTCGACGCCCACGGCATGCCCCGCGTCCGCTGCGCCTGCGGGAACCCGCTGGCCGCGCCGCTCGGGGCGAAGGGGAGTCCGGTGCTCAAGGGCGACCAGTGGAACGGCTACCAGCCCAACCAGGTCATCGTCATCGAGCCGACGGCCCAGGCGATCAAGAGCCTGGTGATCGTGAACATCGCCGACAACACCTGGATCGAACGCAAGACGGGCGACGACGGCGCCCAGGACAAGGTCCCCCGGGTGCTGCCCCCCTACGATCCGGCCGAGGGCATCCCGAACGGACCCGCGACCCCGCCCGATCCCTCCGACCCCTGCGCCGGCCCGGACCCGAACAGCCTCGCCCGGACCACCCCCCCGAAGACCCCGCCCGCCCCTCCGTCCGCGCCCCCGCCCGGCACCCCTTCCGGGCCGCCGCCCTCCGGGACCTCCGACCTCCAGGGCGGTCCGCCCGCCGGCCCTCCCGGTGAGCCGGCCGCCCCCACCGGCCCGCTCGCCGGGCCCCTGGACGAGCAGGCGCCCCCGCTGGACGAGACGGCGCCCCCGCTGGACCTGCCCGCCGGACCCGTGAACGCCCCGGCGCCCCTCCTCGGCCCGTCGGCCGGGCCCCTGAACGAGACGACGCCGCCGCTGAACGAGACGGCACCCCCCTTGAACGAGACGGCGCCTCCCTTGAACGAAACAGCACCGCCCCTGAACGAAACAGCGCCTCCCTTGAACGAGACGGCGCCGCCGCTGAACGAGATGGCGCCGCCCCTGGACCTGCCCGCCGGCCCCCTCGACGAGACGGCCCCGCCCCTCGGCTCGCCCGCCGGGCCCCCGGGAATGCCCGCCGCCCCCGGGGACCCGGCGGACCCCGCCGCCCCCTCCGCGACCCCGTGCGCCCCCGGCCGGGCCGCCGACAGCGCCCCGGACGCGCCCGCCACCCCGCAGAAGCCCCCCGCCGACGTACCCGCCGACCGGCCCGGCGAAGGCGCCCTCCCGCCGGACCCGTTCCAGGACCTGCCCGCCCAGCCCGTCCGGCCCCCCGCCGACCCCGGGGTGCCCCTCCCCCCGGACGACGTGCAGACGCACGACCCGGCCGTGCCCACCGATCCGGCCGACCCCTTCGGATTCCCGGACCAGCAGCGGACGCCCACCGACTCCGCCCTCAATCTGGAGAGCGCCTGACCGACCCCTGTGTCATGGTGGACCGGTGTCGAGCACCGCATCTCCACCGGAGGACTGGCCCGCACAGCCGGACCGGTCGCTCTCACTGAACCGGATGGGCAGTTTCGACTGGGACCTGGTCACCGGGCTCATGCACCTGGACGCGGCCGCCCTCGACGTCTTCGACACGACCTCCGACGCGTACGACGGGCGGCCCGAGTCACTGGGCCACCGCCTCCCGCCCGCCGAGGGCGCCCGGCTGGACGCCCTCGTCTCCAGTGCCCTCAAGAGCGGGCTCGACAGCTACGGCGCCTACTTCCGCATCCGCTGCCACGACGGCCGGCTCCGCTGGACCCACACCCAGGGGCGCGTCATGCGCGACGACGACGGCCGCCCGTACCGGATCATCGGCATCGTCCGCGACGCGACCGAGGAGCTCAGCCACTCGGCCGAGCGCCTCGGCCTCGACGACGAACGCCGCCGCCAGACCTCCGTGGTCGAGAGCACCACCGCCGCCCTCGCCCACGCCCGCACCGTCAAGGACGTCATCGACGCCCTCGGCGACGCCCACGGTCTGGAACGGCTCGGCTCGATGGGCATGGTCATGGGGCTCGTCGAGGCGGGCCGGATCCACCTGGTGGCGGAAGGCCCGCCCGGGAGCTTCGTCCCCGGCACCCGCTACACGCGCATCGACGAGCAGTACCCGATGAGCGAGGTCGTGCGCTCGCTCCAGCCGCGCTTCCTCGACTCGGCGGACGAGTTCGCCGAGGGCTACCCCGGCCTCTGGTCGCGGATCTCCTCGATGGACATCTCGGCCGCCGCCTACCTGCCGCTCATCGCCCAGGCCCGGCCCATCGGCGCGATCGGCCTCCTCTACCAGGACAAGGACGGCTTCACCCAGGACGAACGCAACCTGCTGGTCGCACTCGGCAGCAGCATCGCCCAGAGCCTCCAGCGCGCGATGCTGCTCGAACAGGAGCACGACCTCGCCGAAGGCCTCCAGCAGGCGATGCTGCCCCGCCGGATCCCCTCCGTCCCCGGAGCGCAGATCGCCGTCCGCTACCGGTCCGCCCGGATGGGCCAGGACATCGGCGGGGACTGGTACGACGTCATCCCGCTGCCGGGAGGCCGCGTCGGCGCCGTCATCGGCGACGTCCAGGGACACGACACCCACGCGGCGGCCGTGATGGGACAACTGCGCATCGTGCTGCGCGCCTACGCCGCCGAAGGGCACTCCCCGGCCACCGTGATGGCCCGCGCCTCGGTCTTCCTGCACGAACTCGACACCGACCGCTTCGCCACCTGCACCTACGCCGAGGCCGACCTGACCACCGGGGTCCTGCAGATCGTGCGCGCCGGCCACATCGACCCGCTGCTGCGCACCCGGGACGGCGACTGCCGCCGGCTGCCGGTGGAGGGCGGGCTGCCGCTCGGGCTGTCCGTCGAGTTCGGCCGCCTGGAGTACCCGGTCACCACGGTGGAACTGGATCCGGGAGAGACGCTCCTGATGTGCACCGACGGACTGGTGGAGCAGCCCGGCGCAGACCTGGACGACGGCATCCGCTTCCTCACCGACCTGGTGCGCGGCGGGCCGGGCGACCTCCAGCTGCTCGCCGACAGGCTGTGCGAGGTCGTCGACGACCGGGGCGACGACGACATGGCCCTGATCCTGCTCCGACGCCGGGGCGAGGACGTCCCGCAGGGCGGCGGCCGGCTCCAGCAGCACGTGGCCCCCGGGGACCCCGAGGCGCTCGTCGCCGCCCGGCACATGATCGGCGCGGCCGTGCGGGCGTGGGGCGCGCGGGGCCGGGCCGACGAGATCGAACTGGTCGCCGACGAACTGATCGTGAACGCCCTGATGCACACGGACGGCCCCGCGATCGTGACCCTGCGCGTCCTGGCCGGCACCCAGCGGCGGCTGCGGGTGGAGGTGGAGGACCGCTCCAGCGCCCTCCCGCGCCGCCGCGAGGCCGGGGACTCGGGAGTCTCGGGGCGGGGCCTGATGCTGATCGACCGGCTGGCGGACGTCTGGGGAGTGGAGCCGCGCGGCAGCGGCAAGTGCGTCTGGTGCGAGTTCGTGGTGGACTGACCCGGGCCGGCCCGGCCCGGCCCATCGGTTCGCGCTCCGCCGCGGGCGGAGGCAGGCTGGGAGGATGCCCGAGCTTCCGGAGGTCGAGGCCCTGCGGGGCTTCCTCGACGAACGCCTCGCCGGGCGGGTGGTGCGACGCGTCCTCCCGCTCGCCGTCAGCGTGCTCAAGACCTACGATCCCCCGCTCAGCGCCCTCGAAGGCCGGCGGGCCGGACCCGTCGCCCGGTACGGCAAGTTCCTCGCCCTCGGTATCGGCGACCTCCACCTGGTCACCCACCTGGCCAGGGCCGGCTGGCTGCGCTGGCACGACACCCTGCCGGCCCGGCCGCCCGGTCCCGGCAAGGGGCCGCTCGCGCTCCGCGTCGAACTGGAGGACGGCGGTGGCTTCGACCTCACCGAGGCGGGCACCCAAAAGCGCCTCGCCGCGTACGTCGTGCGCGACCCCCGCGAGGTCCCGGGCATCGCCCGGCTCGGCCCCGACCCGCTCGCCGAGGGCTTCGACCGGGACTCCTTCGCCGCGCTCCTGGCGGGGGAGCGCCGGCAGATCAAGGGCGTGCTGCGTGACCAGGGCGTCATCGCGGGCATCGGCAACGCCTACAGCGACGAGATCCTGCACGCGGCCCGCGTCTCCCCCTTCAAACTGGCCTCCTCCTTCGACGAGGACCAGGTCACCCACCTCTACGGGGCGGTCGGGGACACGCTCCGCGCGGCCGTCGAGCGGGCGCACGGCGTGGCCGCCGGGCAGCTCAAGGCCGAGAAGAAGAGCGGTCTGCGGGTCCACGGCCGGGCGGGGGAACCGTGCCCGGTGTGCGGGGACACCATCCGCTCGGTGTCCTTCGCCGACTCCTCGCTCCAGTACTGCCCCACCTGCCAGACCGGAGGCAAGCCGCTCGCCGACCGCAGGCTCTCGCGTCTCCTCAAATAGCCCGCCCGCTGCGTAGACTCCGGCACCATGGCTCAGGACCAGCAGCGGCCGCAGCCCCGGCGCGAAATCGTCACGGGGGTTCCCCGGGGCACGCGCCGCAGGCCTCCCGCGCACACCCCGGCGCGCTCGGAGATCTCCGAGCAGACCACCCTGGGCGCCACCTACGTGCGGGCCCTGATGCGCAGCCAGCTCCGCGCCGGGCTGGTGGCCCTGACCCTGCTGGCCCTGCTCCTCGGCCTGCTGCCGCTCGGCTTCCTGCTGCCCCGGACGGTCGCGGGCCCGGTGGTCTGGGTCGCGCTCGGCCTGGTGGCCTACCCGGTGATGTGGCTGATCGCCCGCTGGTACGTGGCCCGGGCGGAGCGCAACGAGGCCGCCTTCACCGGCCTGGTCACCGACCCGGCGGAACCCCCGCCCACGGCCGGCCGGCGGACCGCGCACTGAGCGGTTCCACTCGTTCCACCCGCCGCCGCCACCGGCGGTGCCGGTGTCCGCCGACGCGGGCCGGCCCCGGGGCCTCGGGAGCGGGCTCAGAACAGGTGCATCGCGAGGTGGCCCAGGGGCAGGCCCAGCTGCCAGGCCGGGGTCCAGACGCGGGCGTTCTCGTCCAGGCCCGCCGAGGTGTCGGGGTGTCCGAGGCGGCCCGGGTCGAGGTTCGTGGCGAACAGCTCGGTGCGGTCCAGCCAGCGCCACGCCGCCCGCGCCAGTTCCAGGTCGGGGTCGTCGCCGCGGCCGCGCTCCCGGGCCTCCTCGCCCAGCGCGAGGAACCTGGTGTGGACCCAGTCGCGCCACGGGTGCCCGTACGCCGTCAGCGAGAGCCACTCCTCCAGCTGCGAGACCACCCGGATCCCGGAGAGCTCACCGGCCGCGTCCGAGAGGTAGATCGTCAGCGCGAGCGTGTCCCGTCCGGCACGGAACTCCAGTGTGCTCACCGGGATCAGGCGTCCCGTGCGCAGCAGCTCGTCGGCGATGTACTCCGCGTAGAGCCACGCCATGGGCACTGCCAGTCCGCCGTCACTGGTGCCGTTCAAACCCTCGGGCTGCACCGTTCCACCTTCTCCCGCGCGTTGAGCGTCCCGTCGTCACCCCGAGCCTTCACCGGCGGACTCGCGGAGCGGGGGATGTTTACTCAACTTGAACGGACTGGTGCCGATATCGATGCGGTCCGTGTCCGGTTCGTGTGCCTGGAGGGCGTTCCCTGAGTGTTTCTCCAGCGGCCCCCGAGCGTTCCGGTGTCCCGAGCCCCCGGCTCAGGCGCCCAGTCCGTACCCCTGGAGCCCCTTGCGCAGGGCGCGCAGGGCGTAGTGCGTACGGGATTTGACCGTTCCGGCCGGAATGCCGAGCTCCGCAGCCGCCTCCGCCACGGAGCGGTCCCGGAAGTAGACCTGCAGCAGCACGTCCCGGTGCTCCTGCCCCAGGCTGCCGACCGCCCGCCGGACATCGATCGCGGTGACCGAGCCCGACACCGCGTCCTCGGGCGCGGGCGCCTGCTCCAGCCCGTCGGGGTCCACCTCCTGCGGCCGGGACAGCCGGGCCCGGCGCGCGTCGATCGCCAGCCGGCGCGCGACGGTGAACAGCCAGGGCCGCATGGACTCGTGCCCGGTGTGGAGCACTTCCGGGTGCTGCCAGACCCGTACGAGGGTCTCCTGGACGAGGTCCTCGGCGCGCTGAGCGTCTCCTGCCGTCAGGCCGAGCAGGAAACCGAACAGGGCCCGCCCGTGTTCGCGCTGGAGTTCGGCGAGCGCCTCGGGTTCCGTGCGGTGGAGAGTGGGGGTGGGCGGCACGAGTGGCTCCTTCCGGTCCGCTGGGTTGTCCTCACCCTGACCTGCGCGGAGCCCACCGGGAACCGTCCGGTGACGCCGTTGCGCCCAAGCACCCGGGTCGTCCGGTGGGCGGCCGTGGCGGGCGACGAACGGTCGAACGGCACGGCGAACGGCCCTGGGCCGTAGGGGTGGGAAAGCGTCGCCGGACGGTGCCGGTCCTTGACTTGAGCAGCCTTCTCTTATGGATTTCGGATTATCCGACAGTCCTATGAATGAAGGCTGGGATAGATGACCAAATGCACCCGGCAGGCCGCGGCCCTGCTGTCGGCCCTCCTCCTCTCCGCTGCTGCGGCCGGCTGCTCCACCGGCAAGGAACCCGCCCCCGCGCGCCTCGGCTCCCGGCCCGCCGGAGCCCTGAAGGGCAGCACCGGGCCCACCGCGCCCGGCGGAGCCAAGGGCTTCACCCTGGTCGCGAGCGGCGACGTGCTGCCGCACACCTCGATCATCCACCGTGCGGCGGCCGACGCGGGCGGCGACGGGTACGACTTCCGGCCCATGTTCTCCGGCGTCAAACCGGTGGTCTCGGCGGCCGACCTGGCCCTGTGCCACATGGAGACCATCTACGGCGAGGACGGCGGACCCTTCAGCGGCTACCCCGCCTTCGTCTCCCCGCCCGCGGTGGCCGACGCACTCAAGGACGCGGGCTACGACGGCTGCTCCACCGCCTCGAACCACACCCTCGACGACGGCGCCGACGGGCTGAAGCGCACCCTGGACCGCTTCGACAAGGTCGGCCTCGGCCACGCGGGCTCCGCGCGCACGGCGGCGGAGGCGGCCCGGACCACCTTCTACACCGCGGGCTCGGCCAAGGTCGCGCACCTCGCGTACACCTACGACACCAACGGCTACCCGATGCCCGACGGGCAGCCGTGGGCGGTCAACCTGATGGAGCCCGACAAGATCATCGCCGACGCCCGGCTCGCCCGGAAGGCGGGCGCGGACGTGGTGCTGGTCAGCCTGCACTGGGGCACGGAATGGCAGACCGAACCGGACGGGACGCAGCTCTCGCTCGGCAAGACCCTGACCGCCTCGCAGACCGGCGGCCGCCCCGACGTGGACATGATCCTGGGCACGCACGCCCACATCCCGCAGGCCTACGAGAAGGTCGGCGGCACCTGGATCGTCTACGGGATGGGCGACCAGGTCGCCGGGGAGATGTTCAACTACTCCGGCGCGCGTGACATGCGCGGCAACTACGGCTCCATCGGCCGTTTCACCTTCGCTCCGCCCACCGCGCCCGGCGGGCGCTGGCAGGTCACCAAGGCCGAGTTCATCCCCCAGATGATGGACCTCTCCAGCGGGCGGATCGTCAACCTCCCGGCCGCCCTCGCCGAGGAACCCGGACAGAGCGAGTACGAGACCGCGCAGGAGGCCGTCACCGAGGCCGTCCTGAGCCGGGGCGCGGCCAAGGACGGCCTCACGCGCGCCCGCTGACGCGCCGGCCCGCGGCGGCCGTCCGCGCCGGACGTACCGCCCGCCCCGCCGGCACCGCCCGCACTGGACGTACCGCCCGCGCCCCTCGCACCACCGGCGAGCCGACGCCTTACGGCACCACCGTCACCGGCCACCGTCCCGCCTTGACCAGCCGCACCGCCACCGAGCCGACGATGCGGTGGCCGGCCCGTTCCGACGCGCCGACCACCACCGCGTCCGCCTCCAGTTCCTCGGCGGCGCCCACGAGCCCCTGGTACGGGTCGCCGCGGAAGGTGTGGAACTGCCAGCGGACCTCGAAGATCCCCTTGAGGCGCTCCGCGGAGGCGCGGACCTCGGCGATGATGCCCTCCGCGATCTCCCCGGTCGCCTCTCCCACCGGCGCCCCGACTGAGGCGCCGGCGGCCATCACCGGCTGGACGTAGACCAGCGCCAGCAGCGCGTTCTGCCGCCGGGCCAGCCCCGCCGCGTAGGCCGCGGCCCGGAGCGAGGACTCCGATCCGTCGATCCCGGCGAGGATCACCTTCGGACCGTCCGTACCGCGCTCGAAACCCGTGTTCACATGCTCCGTCACCCTCCCGAGACTATGGGGTTCGGCGAGCGGACCGGCGCTCCCCTCCCTACAGTGCCAAGCATGAGTGCCACGTTGGAGGAGACGCGGGGGACCCGAAACCGCTTCCTGAACCGGGTCCCGGACGCCTTCGGGGCGTTCTTCGGAACGCTCGGGCTGCTCTGCGCGCTGCTGGCGCTCTCCCCGACGCTGCGCAAGCTGCTGCGGGCCGTGGTCGACTTCCTCGACGACTTCGTGGTGCCGGTCAGCGCGAACCTCGCGTACGCCGTCTTCCTCTTCCTCCTGGCCGCCGCCCTCGGCATGCGCAAGAAGATCGCCTGGTGGATCGTCGTCACCTATCTGGCCCTGCTGGTCCTCGTCGACGTACTGATCATCGCGGACGGGGAACTGTGGGTCGGCGGCCCCTCGATGGCCCTCGCCGTCGCGGCCTTCGTGATTTTGATCGCCTCCCGCAAGGAGTTCTACGCCGCCTCCCGCCCCGGCGCCGTCTGGCGGGCCATGCTGGTGCTGGGCCTCGGGATGCTCGCCGCCGTCCTCCTCGGCTGGGGCCTGGTCGCCCTCTTCCCCGGCACCCTGCCCAAGGGGCAGTGGCTGGACTGGGCCGCCAAGCAGGTCTTCGGCGGCCTCTTCTCCGCCCGGCAGTTCGACGGGCATCCGCCCCGCCCGCTGTACTTCCTGCTCGGCCTCTTCGGCGCCCTCGCCCTGCTGAACGCCGCCGCCACCCTCTTCCGCTCCCAGCGGCTGACGGCGGCCCTGCACGGGGACGAGGAGCCGCGCATCCGCGCCCTGCTCGGCGCGTACGGGCGGGCCGACTCCCTCGGCTACTTCGCCACCCGGCGCGACAAGGCCGTCGTCTTCGCCCCGAACGGGAAGGCCGCCGTCACCTACCGCGTCGAGGCCGGTGTCTGCCTCGCCAGCGGTGACCCGGTCGGCGATCCCGCCGCCTGGACCCCCGCCATCGACGCCTGGCTGGCCGTGGCCCGCCGCTACGGCTGGCAGCCCGCCGTCATGGGCGCCTCCGAGGACGGCGCGACCGCGTACGCCCGCTCCGGGCTCAGCGCCCTCCAGCTCGGTGACGAGGCGATCCTGCACGTCGCCCACTTCGACCTCGACGGCCGGGAGATGCGGGTCACCCGGCAGGCCGTCAACCGGGTCCGGCGCACCGGCGCCACCACCCTCATCCGCCGCCACTCGGCCCTCTCCGAGGACGAGATGCAGATCATCGTCGACCGGGCCGACACCTGGCGCGACACCGAGACCGAACGCGGCTTCTCCATGGCCCTGGACCGGCTCGGCGACCCGGCCGACGGCGACTGCCTGCTCGTGGAGGCCTTCGGCTCCGAGGGGGAGCTGATCGCCCTGCTGTCCTTCGTCCCCTGGGGCAAGGACGGCATCTCCCTCGACCTGATGCGCCGCGACCGCGCCGCCCCCAACGGGGTCATGGAGTTCATGGTCGCCGAGCTGTGCGCCGCCGCCCCGGGCCTGGGCGTGCGCCGGATCTCGCTCAACTTCGCCGTCTTCCGCTCCGCCTTCGAGGAGGGCGGCCGGATCGGCGCCGGCCCCGTCCTGAAGATGTGGCGCAAGCTGCTGCTCTTCTTCTCCCGCTGGTGGCAGCTGGAGGCCCTGTACCGCTCCAACGTGAAGTACGGGCCCGAGTGGTTCCCCCGGTTCCTCTGCTACCAGGACGCCGGCTCGCTCGCCCGGGTCAGCCTCGCCTCCGGCATCGCCGAAGGCTTCGTCTCCGTACCGCGCCTGCGCACCCTGTGGGGCAACGGCCACCCCACGAGGGGCCTCACCGCTCCGGCCAACACCTCCGGGCTGCCCTCCATCGACTCCCTGGGCCTGGACCTCGTAGGGCAGGAGGGGGAAGGGGCGCGCGAGGACCGGCTGCCCGACCAGGTGCGCGTCCGGCACGCCAAGCTCGAACGGATCCGGGCCGCGGGCACCGACCCGTACCCGGTCGGCATCCGGCAGCGGACGCACACCGTCGCCGCCCTGAAGGCCGCCCACCCCGGCTACCCGCCCGGCAGCCGCACCGGCGAACAGGTGACCCTCGCCGGACGGGTGATGGTGGTGCGCGACCTCGGCGGGGTGGTCTTCGCCGTACTGCGCGACTGGACCGGCGACACCCAGCTGATGTTCACCCGGGACGAGAGCGGGCCCGACGCCCTGGAGTCCTTCACCTCCCAGGCCGACTTCGGCGACCACGTGGTCGCCAGCGGTGAGGTCGGCTCCAGCCGCGGCGGCGAACTGTCCGTGGTGGTCGGCTCCTGGCAGCTCACCGGCAAGTGCCTGCGCCCGCTCCCCGACAAGCGCAAGGGCCTGGCGGACCCGGAGGCCCGGGTCCGGCGGCGCTACCTCGACCTGGTCGCCAGCCCCGGCGCGCGGGACGTGGTGCGCGCCCGCTCAAGCGCCGTACAGGCCCTGCGCCAGGGGCTGCTGGACCGGGGCTACCTGGAGGTCGAGACCCCGATGCTCCAGCAGATCCACGGCGGGGCCAACGCCCGGCCCTTCCGCACCCACATCAACGCCTACGACCTGGACCTGTACCTGCGCATCGCGCCCGAGCTGTACCTCAAGCGGCTGTGCGTCGGCGGCATGGAGAAGGTCTTCGAGATGGGCCGCACCTTCCGCAACGAAGGGGTCTCCTACAAGCACAACCCCGAGTTCACGATGCTGGAGGCCTACCAGGCCTTCGCCGACTACGACGTGATGCTCGACCTCACCCGCGAGCTCATCCAGGGCGCCGCCACCGCCGCCTTCGGCTCGCCCATCGCCCACAAGGCCGACGCGGACGGCAAGCTCGTCGTCCACGACATCTCCGGCACCTGGCCGGTCAAGACGATGTACGGGGCGATCAGCGAAGCCCTCGGCGATGAGGTCGACGCCGACACCGGGGAGCCGGTCCTGCGCAGGCTGTGCGACCGCGCCGGCGTGCCGCACGGACCGGAGGACACCCGGGGCGACGTGGTCCTGGAGATGTACGAGCGGCTCGTGGAGGAGCGCACGAAACTCCCCACGTTCTACAAGGACTTCCCGACCGAGGTCTCCCCCCTCACCCGCCAGCACCGCAAGGACCCGCGGCTGGCGGAACGCTGGGACCTGGTGGCCTTCGGCACCGAACTGGGCACCGCCTACTCGGAACTGACCGACCCCGTCGAGCAGCGCCGCCGCCTGACCGCCCAGTCCCTGCTCGCGGCGGGCGGCGACCCGGAGGCGATGGAGCTCGACAACGACTTCCTCGACGCACTGGAGTACGCGATGCCGCCCACCGGCGGCCTGGGCATCGGGGTCGACCGGCTGGTCATGTTCCTCACGGGTCTGACGATCCGCGAGACGCTGCCGTTCCCCCTGGTGCGCCGGAGCTGACCGGCGGGGTGGCTGGTCCGAGCGGGTGAGGGGGGCGGGGCGCGTCCGCGCCCCTCGACTTCTTCGGCGATGTCGTTGATACGTAGTAATAATGAAAAATGACGAGCCGACAGTAGGGCGACGCATGCTCCTGCGCACCGCCGTCTTCCTCGGAGTCGCCGCCGCCTCGGCGATGCTCACGGGCGGCGAGACCGACACCCCGGTGCCGCGGTCACCCGCCGGTCCCGCCCCGGCCGCCGGACCGGGCGCGGCGGGCGCGGCCGGCCCGCGCGGACTGGGCGCGGGCCTCCCCGAGAAGTCCTACCGCCTGCGGCCGATGACCGCCGAATCCCCCGTCCGGCCGCCGGCGGCGAAGCCGGCCGTCCGGACCCGGCCCATCCTGGAACTGCCCGTGGAGGAGCGGGCCGGCAGGGCGATGGTCCTCACCTTCRACGACGGCCCGGACCCCCGCTACACCCCGGCCATCCTCGACACCCTCTCCCACCACGGGGTCCGCGCGATGTTCTTCGTGTGCGGGGAGATGGCCACCGACAACCGCGACCTGCTGCGCCGGATGGCCTCCGAGGGGCACGTCATCGGCAACCACACCTGGACGCACCCGCTGATCCCCTCGCTGGGCCGCGGCGCCCTGGAGTCGGAGATCGGGCGCACGAGCGAGGTGGTCCAGAGCTGCTTGGGGGAGGCTCCGGTGTGGTTCCGGGCGCCGTACGGGGCCTGGAACCGGGCCGCCTTCGAGATCGGCGCCGACCTGGGGATGGAGCCCATGGCCTGGACCGTGGACACCCTCGACTGGAAGGAACCCGGTACCGGTGCCATCGTCTCCCGCGCGCTGGACGGAGCCGCGCCCGGGGCGATCGTGCTCAACCACGACGCCGGCGGCAACCGCTCGCAGAGCGTCCAGGCCCTCGCGACGTACCTGCCCCAACTCCTCGCCCGGGGTTACCGCATGACGCTGCCGACGTTGCCGCCCCGCTGAACGGCCACGCCGGCGCCACGTCCCCCCGCCGCCCCGGTCAACCGCCCCGGTCAACCGCCCCGGTCAACTGGGCGGCGGACCGGGCGGCGGACCGGGGGAGGGGGCGGAGGAACGATTCGTCAGCGGGCCTCGACCATGCGGGCGAAGACGACCACGTTGCCGTCGTAGCCCTTGGCCTTCGAGTAGCCGCCACCACAGGTGATCACCCGGAGCTCCGGGTGCCCGGTGTCCCCGTACACGCGGGCTCCGGGGAAGGCGTCCTTGGCGAACACCTCGACCCCGTACACCTCGAACACGGCCGTGCGGCCGTCGTAGCGCTCCACCTCGATGCGGTGGCCCGGCTTGAGCGAGCCCAGGCCGTAGAAGACCGCCGGGCCCTGCGCGTTGTCCACGTGGCCCACGATCACGGCGGAGCCCTGCTGGCCCGGCGAGATGCCGTTGAGGTACCAGCCCGCCAGGTTGCGGTCCTGCGGCGGCGGCGCGTCGATCCAGCCCTGCGCGTCCAGGCCGACCGTCATCACCGGCGCGTCCACGTTGATCGTCGGAATCCGGATGCGCTGCACCGACGAGTGCTCCAGCACCTCCATGTCCGACGGCGGCGCCGGCGGACGCGCCGGCAGCTGGTCGGCGTGCACGGCGACGGCCGCCGCCGCCGTCGGCTGCGGCGGTCCGTCCCCGACGTTCGCGCCGTTCCGCATCATGGCGAGGCCGCTGAGCATGACCAGCGCGAGTACGCCCCAGGGGGAGCGCCTTCTCGGTCTCTGCTCGCTCTCGTCCTCGGACATGGCTCTCCCTTCCCGACGCGGGGGTCCCGACCCGCGTTCCAGTCCCTCCCCGGTACGCCCTTCTTCCCGCACGCTAAGGCCAGGTCGGCGAGACGGCGATCGGGGAGGGGCGAACGGGTGGTGCGGCCGTAAGGGGTGCGCCCATCCAGGTAATCGTCACATAAATGCCTGACGGCTCGTGACCTGCGGATCCGTCAGATGATCGGACCGCGCTTCGGCGTGTCGCTCAACCGGGCGGCCCAAAGACGGAAATGCGCTGGTTGCGTGCCGCCCCGAGGGTTCGTGATGGGAGGCGTTCTCGTCGATCTGCCCGGGCCACCGCTCCCGGGGCGCTTCCCGTTGGAGGTTCCACCATGCGTGCTTTCCGCGCTCTCACCGTGACCGCGGCCGCCTGTGCCGCGATCGGGCTCAGTGCCACGTTCGCCGCCGCGAACCCCCCGCAGGGTAGCGGGAACGGGCCCAGCAACGTGACGGTCAACCCGTACTCCGTACACCAGGGCGCCTCGATGCAGGTCAGCGCGGCCGGCTGTGGCCACGGCGGTACGGTCTGGTCGCACGGCAACTTTCCGCAGACCAACCTGTCGGCCGGCTCCATCGGCTTCGCCACCGTCCGGATCTTCAACCACGCCTCGCCCGGACACCACACCCTCTCGGTCAAGTGCAACGACAACAGCCTGGTCGCCACGCACCGCTTCACGATCCTGGAGGGCAACGGAGCCCAGGGCGGCATCGGCGGCTCCTTCGGCCCGTCCACCGCCGAGACGGCCATCGGCGCGGGCCTCGTCGGGGTCGCGGCGCTCGGCGCGGGCGTGCACGTGATCCGGCGCCGCCGCCCGGCCGGCTCGCGGGCCTGACGTCCGCCGGACCGGTGCGTGCGCCGGACCGGTGCGTGCGCCGGACCGGTACGTCCGCCTGGCCGGTCGGCCGCCGGTCGCCCCGGGTCCCGCTCAGGGCCCGAGGCGACCGGCGGTCGCCGGGCCCGCCGGGCTCTTCGGAAGGGTCAGTGGTGGCGCGCGGTGCCGCGTCGGCGCAGGGCGTACGCCACCCCGCCCGCGGCGGCGAGGAACAGCACGGCTCCCGCGCCGAGTTCCAGGGGATCCTTCCCGGCCACGCTCCCGCCGAGCCCGCCGCGCACTCCGAGCGAGGCGGCGGCGGTGGTGGCACCGCGCGGGGYGGTGGCCTTCGTGGTGCGAGGGGCCGGGGGAACGGCGGTGACGCGCGGGGCGACGGCGGCCGCGGGGCGCGAGGGCGTGGGCGCCGGGGCGGTGGTGGTGCCCGTACTCGGGCTGGGCCGCGGGCCGCTGGTGGAGCTGGTGGTGGGCTTCGACGTGCCCCCGGCGATGACGAGGTCCGCGGAGCCGGTCTCCCCGTTGCAGGTGAAGGAGACGGAGTACAGGGCTCCGCGCCTGGCGTCACGGTCCACCGTGATCCGGGCGGTCTGCCCCCGCGCGATGCTCACGGTGTCGAAAACCCCGGAGGAGGCGGTGGCGTACGCGGCACCGCAGCCGCTGACGGAGAGCACCGCCTGCCCGCCGGGTGCGACCGTCGACGGGGTGATGGCGAAGCCGAAGGAGGTGACGGGCGCCGCCTCGGCCGCGAGGGCGGCGGGCGCGCCGGACGCGCAGAGCGCGAGTGCGGCCCCTGTGGCGCCGGCGCTCAGCAGGGCGATGGCGGAGCTGCGTATCGCGCCCATGGCGGTCCTCCGGTTCCCCGAGGAGCAGTCGCGCAGCGTTTCCGCACGTGGGGAGTCGTGCACCTCGATGTCCGCCACGCTAGGTGCGGGCCGGGTGACCCGCGATCAGGAGCGGGCGAATGGGGCACGGCCGTAGGCCGAACCGGGGACGGGAGCCCCGTCCCCGGTTCGGCCCGGCGGGTGGCCGCGGTGGGCCCGCGCCAGGCCGGCCCGGTGGGCGCGCCTAGTCCTTCAGCCCCAGGTGCGGGAACTGTGCGAAGAAGGGTTCGGCGGTGGCGGCGATCCCCCGGCCGAAGGGGGCGTCGAAGTCCCAGATCAGGAAGAGCAGGAAGGCGATCAGCGCGCTGAACAGGCCCGCCAGCAGCAACTCCCTGAAGGAACGGCGGATCTGGAGGGTGAAGATCAGTCCGACCGTCACCAGGGCCCCGGCGATCAGTCCGAACCAGACCACCCCCGGCATGGTGGCCCCGGCACTCTGGCCGCGTGCGTTGCGGGCGTCGTCGACCGCTCCCACCTGGTCCACCAGGGGCTGGTACGCCTGTCCCTCGTGGTCGGTCTGCGGTTCGTAGTCCGTCACGTCCCGGCGCACGCGTTCGAGCAGTTCGCCGCTCCGGTCGGTGAGGGTGCCGTCGTCGGCCATCCGCTGCCATTCGGTGTCGACCACGTACGTCACGTACGCGTCGACGTCGGCGCGGATCTTCTTGCGCACGGGTTCGGGGTAGACCTGGGCGCGGACGCTGATCTCGTGCAGGGCCTGGGCCTCCTGGCGCACGTACTCCTGGGCGGCCCCGCGGCCCTCCCAGACGCCCGCGATCGCCAGGCCCAGCACGATCGCGTAGATCACCCCGATCATCATCGTCATGTACTCGATGACGTCCGGGGTCTCGTTGGGATCGTCGTCCTCGCCGATCCTGCGGTGCTGGAAGAAGACGATGGCCAGGACCACGGCGCAGGCCGCTGCCATCGCGAGGGACAGGACGAGCCATTCCGACAAGATGACTCCCGTTCGGTGAATCGGCGGATCGCGCTGTGCGGTCGGTTTCGTGCGCGGTCCGGAGGAGGACGGCCTAGCGCGGGCGCAGCGCGACGATCGCGAGCACGGCGGGGGCCGCGGTCATGAGGGTGAAGGTCACCGGCGAGATGTGGTGCTCGGCCGGCTTGCGGACGGTGGACTGGTACGCGGGGCGGGCCACGTGCTTCTTCGGCGCGGGCGACGGCGTCGCGGTGGGGGTGGGCGTCGGCCGGGGGGCCGGCGGGGGCGGTGCGGGGGCCCGGTACACCTGGGGCGGCGGTGGGGGCGGTGCGGGAACGGGTGCGGGGGCCGGCCGGGGTGGCGCGGGCGGTGGCGGGGTCGGCTTCGGCTTCGGTGGTGG